>NZ_JANGBZ010000039.1:0-28486 GCF_024462915.1 Clostridium sp. DFI.5.61 | reverse complement strand
ACCGCCCTCTCATCCGTCGCGGCATACGCCGCGACACCTTCCCCCCAGGAGGGGGGAAGGCTTTTGGGGGGATGCGGCATCCGCTGGGCACCTCTTTCCCGAGGGGAAAGGCTTTGGGCAGTGGTGTGCCGGGCCGCTGCGCCCTATACGCAGTACCGTTATGTTTCCTCGTCCGTGCGCCCAACCAGAAAGTCGATGGTCACCCCGTAAAAATCCGCCAATGTCACCAATGCGGCAATATTGGGCTCATTGTTCTCGCTCTCGTAGAACTGATATCCACGGATGCTGATCCCCAGCAGCTCCGCAAGGTCTTTCTGCGGAATCTTCCGTTCTTTTCTCAAAAATTTTAATCGTTCTCCATACATCTCTTTACTTCCTCTTGACACGAATAATCTATACGTGTTATAACATGTATAAATTATTCGTGTTTGGAGTTGATCACAATGACCGATCTTATGGAAGCTCTCTTTGAGTACATCAACAAAGTTACCCTTCAAAATTACCTGGCTGTGGACTCCGATTACCGGATCAGCAGCACCCGGCGGGATATCTGGCCCCTGGAGATCCTCGATCATCTGGATGAAGAGGGGCGCACCCTGTTCGACCGCTATGAAAAGGCCGCCTTTCAGGAGAACTCCTGCCTGCTGGAGGCCATGTTCCTGGCCACCGTGGACCTGTGCCGGGAGCTGAACGGAAGGCTGACCGCCTGAGCGTTCAGCCCCCGCCGGTCATCCCTCCTCCGTCTTCTTGGCGGCGGTCTTTTTCCCGGCGGTCTTCTTAGCCGTGGGCTTTTTCGCCGCGGATGCCTTTTTTGAGGCCGCGGCTTTGGCGGCAGGCTTCTTGGCCGCCGCCTTCGCGGTGGTCTTTTTGGCGGCCGGAGCCTTCTTCTCGGCGGTCTTGCCTTCCTCCGCCGCCTCCTGGGCAGGGGCCTCCTCCCCGCTCTCCTCCGTCTTTTTCCGCCAGCCGCCCCGCTTCTCCTCCGGGGTGAAGTTGGAGCATGCCTCGTTGATGCAGAAGGGCTTTTTCGCCCCCCGGCCCGCCTTCTTGAACATGGTCCAGCCGCAGACGGGACAGTTGTCCTTCACCGGGACGTCCCAGGTCATGAAGTCGCATCGCTTGGACTCGTCCTTGCTGTTGAGGTGCTCACAGCAGTAATAGGTGTACTGCTTGTTGGTCTTTTTGCTCTTGCCCGTGCGCTTGAACAGACGCCCTCCGCACTTGGGGCACTTGCCCGGCATCTCCACCACCAGCGGCATGGTGAAGTCGCACTCCGGCCAGCCGGGACAGGCCAGGAAGCGGCCGAACCGGCCGGACTTGATGACCAGGTTCCGCCCGCACTGGGGACAGATCTCCTCCGAAACCTCGTCTGGCACCTTGATGCGCTCCCCGTCCAGGTCCTGCTCCGCCTGGTGGAGCTCTGCCTCAAAGCCGCCGTAGAAGTCAGAGAGCACCTTCTTCCAGTTGGCCTCTCCCTCCTCCACCTTGTCCAGCCGCTCCTCCATCTGGGCGGTGAAGGCGTAGTCCACGATATCGTTGAATTTGTCCTTCATCAGGCCGGTGACCACCTCGCCCAGAGGGGTGGTGCGGAGGTACTTCCCCTCCTTCACCACGTACTCCCGGTTCAGGATGGTGGAGATGGTGGGGGCGTAGGTGGAGGGGCGTCCGATACCCTTCTCTTCCAGAGCCTTGATGAGGGTGGCCTCGGTGTACCGGGTGGGGGGCTGGGTGAAGTGCTGGTCCTGCTTCAGCCCCTTCCGGTCCAGCGGCTCCCCCTCCCGCAGGTCGGGGAGGGGGGACTGGGGTGCCTCGTCGTCCTCGTCCCGTCCCTCCTCATACACGGCGGTAAAGCCGGAGAATTTCAGCTCCGAGTGGCTGGCCCGGAAGGTGTAGCCGGCGGACTGGGCCTCGATGGATACGCTGTCATAGACCGCGCTTGCCATCTGGCAGGCCAGGAACCGGCCCCAGATCAGCCGGTAGAGGCGGTACTGCTCCGAGGTCAGGTCCTTCTTCACGTCCTCCGGGGTGAGGGTCACGTCGGAGGGACGGATGGCCTCGTGGGCGTCCTGGGCATTGCCCTTGGTCTTGTAGCGTCGGGCCTGGGCGGGGTAGTACTCCTTGCCGTAGCGGCTCTCGATAAAGCCCTTGGCGGCGGCGATGGCCTCCTCGGACAGGCGCAGAGAGTCAGTACGCATATAGGTGATCAGGCCCACGGTGCCCTCCCCGGTGATGTCCACGCCCTCATAGAGCTGCTGGGCGATGGACATGGTGCGGGCGGGGGTCATGTTCAGCTTGCGGCTGGCCTCCTGCTGGAGGGTGGAGGTCGTGAAGGGGGGCGCCGGATTGCGCAGCTTGTCCTGCCGCTTCACCCTGGTCACGGAGAAGGGGGCGGCGGACACCGCCCGGACCACCTCCTCCGCCTCCTCCCGGCTGCGGAGCTCCATCTTCTTCTCCCGGCCGTAGAACTGGGCCTTGAAGCCCCCCAGATTGGGGCGCACCCGCTCCAGCTCCGCCTCGATGGTCCAGTACTCCTGGGGGACAAAGGCCCGGATCTCCTCCTCCCGCTCCGCCACCAGCCGGGTGGCCACCGACTGGACCCGCCCGGCGGACAGGCCCCGCCGGATCTTCCGCCACAGCAGGGGGGAGAGTTCATAGCCCACGATGCGGTCCAGGATGCGCCGCGCCTGCTGGGCGTCCACCAGGTTCTGGTCGATGGCCCGGGGGGCGGCAATAGAGTCGTTGACCACCTTCTTGGTGATCTCGTTGAAGGTGACCCGATAGGTCTTGTCGTCCGGGATATCCAGCAGCTCCTTCAGATGCCAGGAGATGGCCTCCCCCTCCCGGTCCGGGTCGGTGGCCAGATAGACCCGGCCGCTCTTCTTGGCTGCCTTCTTCAGGTCGCTGATCACGTCCTCTTTGCCCTTGATGGGCTGGTACTGGGGGACAAAGCCTCCCTCGATGTCCACGCCGATCTTGCTCTTAGGCAGGTCCCGGACGTGGCCCATGGACGCCTTCACCTCATAGCCCGGCCCCAGGTACTTCCCAATGGTCTTGGCCTTGGACGGAGACTCTACGATCACCAAATCGGTCTTTGCTGCCATCAAATAACCTCCAAAATCGAAGATAAGAAAAAAGTATAAGTCAAAACGCAGCTGCGGAGCGTCCCCGCGCGCGTCTGTCAAGGGTCTATTCCTCCAGCTCCACCAGGGCGGAGAAGCGGCGGTCCGGCCCCTCTTCCACCGCCCCCTGCACCTGGAGCATGGTCAGGGCAGAGAGCACCCGGCGGGCCGGGATCTGTGCGGCCTCCACCAGCTCGTCGGCGGAGCGGCGCCGTCCGCCCAAGGCGGCGATCAGCGCCAGCTCGTCGTCGGTAAAGCGGTCCCGCTGCTCCGCGGCGGGGATGCGCTCCCGCCCGGGTGCCGCCGGTGCCTCCTCCCGCTCCGCCGGGGCAGGGGCCGGACAGGCCGCTGTCTCCAGCCGGGCGGCGGCCGCCGCCGGGCTGAGGGGCTCTCCCGGAGACAGCTTGGCCGGGAATCGGTCCCAGTATTCCTCCAGGATGTCCCGCCCGCTGGTCACCAGCTTGGCCCCCTGCTGGATCAGCAGGTTGGGGCCCTGGCTCATGGGGGCGTCGATGTTCCCTGGCACGGCAAACAGGTCCCGGTTCTGCTCCAGCGCCCGGTCCACCGTGATCATAGTGCCGCTGTGAGGGCGGCATTCCACCGCCACTACCCCCAGGCACAGGCCGCTGAGGATGCGGTTGCGCACCGGGAAGTGCTCCCCCCGGTGCTCCGTCCCCGGCGGGTACTCGGAGATGAGGGCCCCGGCGGCGGCCACGTCCTCATAGAGCCAGCGGTTCTCCCGGGGGTAGGGTACATCCACTCCGCCCCCCAGCACCGACACCACCGGTCCGCCGCCCTTCAAAGCGCCCTGGACGCTGGCCGTATCGATGCCCTGGGCCATGCCAGACACCACCAGGGCCCCGCCCCGGGCCAGCTCCAGGCCGAGCCGCCCCGCCGAGCCGATCCCATAGGGGGTGGCCTCCCGTGCCCCCACCATGCACACCGCCGCCTCCTCGTCGAAGGCGAAGGTCCGGCCCCGGATGTACAGCGCCAGAGGCGGGTCGGGCAGCTGCCGCAGCCGCTCCGGGTAGTCGGCGTCCTGGAGGGTCATGATCCGCAGGTCCAGGCGGGCGCAGTCCTCCAGGATGCGCTCCGCCCCGCCGGTGTCCTTGTCCAGCAGGGCGCGCCGGGCCGCCGGAGTCAGGTCCTCCACCAGGGCGTACTCCTCCGGGTCGGCGTAGAAGGTCCGCTCCGGGGTGACAAAGTGGTCCAGCACCCGCAGGGCGCCGGCATTCCCCAGCCCCCTGCGGCCGGTGAGCCACAGCCAGTATTTCAGCGTCGCCAATTTTCTTCCCTCCGTCCCGCTCCTCCGGTAAAATCCCCCTTTACAAACGTCCCCGCCTCCTGTATGGTAGGAGATAGGAATAAGGAGGTGCTGTTCCCATGGTCTCCCTTCGGCGGCCCCATTACGCCTGGATCATCTGTCTGGGCGGCGCCCTGTCCCTGTTCGCGGTCATGGGGATGGGCATCAACGTGTTCTCCGTGTATCAGCCCTACATCATCCAGCTCAACGGCTTTTCCAACGCCCAGGGCTCCTGGATCACCACCACGCGCAGCCTCTTCACCCTGGCCGCCATGCTGACAGTGAATCAGCTGTGCGCCCGGATCGGACTGCGTCTGGTGATGACCCTGGGGGTAGTGCTGCTGGCCCTGTCCTGCTTCTGCTTCGGCCTGGCCGACAGTTTCCCCCTCTACTGTGCCGCGGGGGCCCTCACCGGTCTGGCCTACGGCTACGGCGGCATGGTCCCCCTCTCTCTCGCGGTGGGCCACTGGTTCCGGGACCGGCGGGGCCTGGCTCTGGGGCTGGCCGCCGCGGGCAGCGGCGTGTCCACCATCTTTGTCCCCACACTGATCACCGGGATCATCCAGGCCCACGGCATGCGCGCCGCCTTTCTGCTGGAGGGGCTGGCGGTGCTGGTGCTGGGGCTGCTGGTCTTTCTCCTGGTCCGGGACGTCCCCGGCGACCTGGGCCTGGAGCCCTACCACCTGGGCGGTCCGGAGACTCCGGCGCCGCCGCCCCGCCCCGCGCCGGCGGGCATGACTCCCGCCCTCCGGCTGTCCCTGCTGCTGGCTGTCTTTCTCATCGGCGGCCCCGGCGGGCCCGGTTTCTCCCACCTCACGGTGCTCTACACCACCGCCGGCTATGACAGCGCCTCCGCCGCTCTGCTCATCTCTTACCTGGGGCTGGTCATCTGCGTATCCAAGATCCTCTGCGGCCAGATCTATGACCGCTTTGGCAGCCGGGCGGGCAACTGGTACGTCCATCTGGTCTTTCTGGCCGGACTGCTCCTGTGCTGTCTGGCCCACCTGGGTGGGATGCTCCCCGCTTTCGCGGCCATGACCCTGTTCGGCCTGGGCCTGCCCATCTCGGCGGTGACCTTTGCCATCTGGTCCGCCGACCTGTTCGGGGACGCCCAGTACGAGGGTGCGGTGCGCTCCCTCACTGTGTCCTACGCTCTTGGGATGCTCCTCTTCGGCCCCATCCCGGGCCTGCTGGCTGACCGCTTCCACAGCTATGTTCCGGCCTATGCCCTGTTCGCCCTGTGTCTGGCCGTCTCACTGGTCATCATCCAGCGGGCCTACCGAAAGCTGGACGCAGGACACCGGCCCCGCCGGGATTAGCGGCCCATCTCCCAGAGCACCACCGCGGCGGCCGCGGCGGCGTTCAGGGACTCACACCGCTCCCGCATAGGGATCTTCAGGGCCCGCTGGCTCATAGCGAGCAGTTCCGGCGAGACCCCGCGCCCCTCGCTCCCGATCACCACGGCGGACCGGCTCAGGTCCGCCGTTTTGATATCCTCCGTATCCTCCCGCAGGGCGGTGGCGTACAGCGCCAGTCCTGACCGCTCCAGCAGGTCCGCCAGCCTCTCCGGGCCGGTCTCCCACACCGGGAGCCGGAAACAGGCCCCCATGGTGGCCCGCACCACCTTGGGGCCGAAGGGGTCCGCACATCCGTGGACCAGGAGCAGGCCGTCCGCCTCCAGGGCATCGGCGGTGCGCCAGATAGTGCCTACGTTCCCCGGGTCCTGGAGACCGTCCAGCACCAGATAGCGCCCGCCCTCCAGGCGGGGCGGCGGGGCGGTGTCCCACATCCGGCACAGGAACAGCGCCCCCTGGGGGGACTCCATGGGGGAGATGGAGGCCATCACATCCTCCGGCACCCGGACCGTCCGCACCTCCGGCGGGAGCTCCGGCCCGTCCAGCCCCTCCGAGTACACCACCGTCTCCAGGGGCGCTCCCCACTTCAAGGCCTCCTCCAGCAGCTTGACGCCGTCCCCCAGGAACATCCCCGCTGAGCGCCGGGCGCCGCGGCTGGAGGCCAGGCGGCGGATCTGGACCAGGAGGGGGTTCTTCCGGCTGGTGATCCACTCCTCTCTCACAGCCGCTCCACCTCTCTGATATCCTCGTTCCGTCCCAGCACCACCAGCTCGTCCTCCTCCTGAAGGGCGTACTCACCTCCGGGGGAGATGGTCATGCCGCCCCCCCGGCGGATAGCGATGATGTTCAGGCGGTGTCTGGCCCGCACGTCCAGTTCCCGGATGCTCTTCCCCTGCCACTGGCGGGGACAGCGGCACTCCATGATGGAGTACTCCTCCGACAGCTCGATAAAGTTGAGGATGTCCCCGTTGGCCAGGTTCCGGGCCAGGCGCAGGGCCATCTCCTGCTCCGGAAAGACCACCCGGTCGGCGCCGATCTTCTCCAGCACCCGGTGGTGGACGGCGCTGCGGGCCTTGCCCACCACCTGGGGCACTCCCAGCTCCTTCAGGTTGAGGACGATGAGGGCGCTGGTGCCCACGTCGTCCCCTGCGGACACCACAGCACAGTCAAAGTTCCTGGCTCCCAGGGCCCGGAGGACCTCCGGGTCCCGGGCGTCTCCGGCGGCGGCGTGGGTCACAGAGCCCGCCACCTCCTGGACCCGCTCCTCCCGCAGATCCACCGCCATCACTTCGTGGCCCAGGGCACACAGCTCACAGGCCAGCGATGTGCCGAATCTGCCCAGTCCGATCACCAAAAAGCTTTTCATAGACATCTCCTTCAGCCGATCATCACATCCACACTGGGGTAGCGGATCTTATTCTCTCCCCGGTCCCGGATCAGGAACGCAATGGAGAAGGACAGCACGCCCACCCGGCCCAGGAACATCATCGCGATGATGATTCCCTGGCTCAGCGGGGACAAGCCGGTGGTGATCCCCATGGTCAGCCCCACGGTCCCCATGGCCGAGGCCACTTCGAAGGCGGCAGCCAGGTAGGGGACCCCGTCCGCCAATGTCAGGGCGATGGACCCGGCCAGGAACAGGCAGGTCACCACCAGGGTCAGGGTCATGGCATTGAGCACCCGGGCCTGGGGGATGGTCCTCCGCCGGAGCACCACCTGGTCTCTCCCCCGCAGGCCCGCCCACAGTGAGATCAGCAGCACGCCGGCGGTGGCCGTCTTGATGCCGCCGGCGGTGGAGCCGGAGGAGCCCCCGATCAGCATCAGCACCACGGACAGGGCAGCCGCCCCTTCCCGCAGGGCCCCCTGGTCCAGAACGCTGTACCCTGCTGTGCGCAGGGTCACCGACTGAAAGAGGGCATTGCCCACCTTCTCTCCCGCCGTCATACCACCCAGGGTCTCCAGATTGTTCCACTCTGCCCCCAGAAAGAACAGCCAGCCCCCCAGGATCAGCGCCCCGGTGACGGCAAGCACCATTCTCGAGTAGAAGGACAGCCGCTGCCAGCTCCGATGCTCCAGGCAGTCCTCCCAAACAAAAAAGCCCAGGCCGCCCAGCACGATCAGGCACCCGATGGTGCCCAGCACCACCGGGTCCTCCCGGAAGCCCGCAAGGCTGGAGAAGGCCCCGGTGTGCTCCCCCATCAGGTCGAATCCGGCATTGCAGAAAGCGGACACGCTGTGAAAGATGGAGTACCACAGCCCCCGCCCCCAGCCGAAGAGCGGGACGAAGCGGGTAGCCAGCAGGATCGCACCACAGCCCTCCAGCAGAAAGGTACCCATGAGGGCGTGGCGCACCACCCGCACTACCCCGGACATCCCATTCAGATTAAATGCGGAGGCGATGGCCAGCCGCTGGGACAGGCCGATGCGCCGCCGCAGCAGCAGAGGGATCAGGCTGATCAATGAGACAAATCCCAGCCCGCCCAGCTGGATCATGGCCAGGATCACCCCCTGACCGAAGGGAGTCCAGTGGAGCGCGCTGTCCACCAGGACCAGACCGGTGACGCAGGTGGCGGAGGTGGCGGTGAACAGGCAGGTCAGCCAGGGGGTGAACTGCCCGTCCCGGGCGGAGATAGGCAGGTGGAGCAGAAAAGTCCCCAGCAGGATGATGGCCCCGAAGCTCACCACGATCAGGCGGGTAGGGTTAAAATTCTGATTGGACAACAGGCGCAGCACGCTGCCTCCCCCTTCTGCCGGGGCCGGAGCCCCCGGCTCCCCTGTCCCGATGCAGAACAGCATACCGGCAGTTCCCCCTGTCAGTATGCTGTGCGGCCCGGGCCCTCCGTGGATTCATACAAAGTTGAGTATAGCATACCCTCCCAGGATATTCAAGTCAACGATTTTTCTCCCCCGCCCGGCATTTTCATACCTTATATATAAAAAGGGGTGTCCGGTGCCGGAGGTTGGGCTGCAAATTGAACAGCCTTCCTCCTTTTCTTCCCCTAGGTTTCGGATAAACGCCCCCCGTTTCCGGTAAAATAGTACCACACTGGAAGAAAAGGGGAGTTTTTGTATGAAAGATCACCATGTGCCCCAGGAACATCTGTCTGCCTTTGCCCGGAGGCTGGCGGAGGAGGAGCGGAGCGCGGGGACAGTGGAGAAGTACCTGCGGGACGCAGGGGCCTTTCTGGAGTGGCTGGCGGGGGCGCCGGTGAACCGGGAGGCGGTCACGGGCTGGAAGGCCCACTTGGTCCGCTCCGGCTACCGCCCCGCCACCATCAACTCCATGCTGGCCGCCCTCAACACCTTTCTCCGTTTCATCGGCCTGGAGGACTGCCGTGTCCGCGCCCTGCGGGTGCAGCGCAGACTCTTTCAGAGCGAGGAGCGGGAGCTGAGCCGCCAGGAGTACCAGCGCCTGCTGGACACCGCCCGCACCTTGGGCCGGGACCGCCTGGCCCTGGTCATGGAGACCATCTGCGCCGCCGGCATCCGAGTCAGCGAGGTGCGCTATATCACTGTGGAGGCCGCCCGTTCCGGTCAGGCGGATATCGCCCTCAAGGGCAAGGTCCGCACCATCCTCCTCCCCGGCAAGCTGTGCCGCAAGCTGCTCAAGTACGCCAGACAGCAAAAAACCGCTTCCGGCGAGATCTTCCTCACCAAAAGCGGCAAGCCTCTGTCCAGGCGGCAGATCTGGGCGGAGATGAAGCGCCTGTGCCTCCGAGCCGGGGTGGCCCCCACCAAGGTCTTCCCTCACAACCTGCGCCATCTCTTTGCGCGCACCTTCTATCAGGCCACCCGGGACGTGGCCAAGCTGGCCGATGTCCTGGGGCACTCCAGCATTGAGACCACCCGCATCTATCTCATCTCCACCGGTGCCCAGCACCGCCGGGATCTGGACCGCCTGCGCCTCGTCTGCTAGACAAAATCAATATTTTGCATCCAGCGACCAGGAAAGGCCGCAGGAGGCTACATAGATTTCTGGTAGATTATAGCACAGGCCGATGGAAAATTCAAGCTGGAGCTGCTAAATTTGCGCAAAGACCAGCCATATGAGCCCAAATTGCTCATACGGCTCGATCTTCACGCCCTTTTTCCCTCAGGAGCGCCGCCGGCGCTCTTTTTTTCTGCCCGAACAGCTCCTTCCCCGGGATAGAACGCGGCAAAATATTGATTTTGCCTACAACTGGGGGGCGAGAGGGGAGAACGGCATGGAACTGGTGATGGAACAGGAGGCCCCGGCAGGGGAGGTATGCCTCACGCCGGAGGCCATGGACGCCTATCTGGACACCCTGCGCCAGCAGGGCCGGAGCGCAGACACCCTGGCGGCGTACCGGCGGAGCATCTATGGGCTGTACCGGTCGCTGCCGCCGGACAAGCGGGTAGGCCGCGGGACGCTGGACCGCTGGCGGGAGACGCTGGAGGACCAGGGGTATCTTCCCCGGACTATCAATGTGCGGCTGGCGGCGGCCAACGGCCTGATGACCTATCTGGGCCACCGGGAACTCCAGGCCACCGCCGCCCTCCCGCCCCCGGCGGAGGTGGAGCGGCCGGAGCTGACCCGCGGGGAGTATCTGCGTCTGCTGTCCACCGCCCGGGTTCTGGAGAAGGAGCGGCTCTACCTGCTGGTGAAGGTATTCGGAAGCACGGGCCTGTCGGTGGGGGAGCTGCCCCGGCTGACGGCGGAGGCGCTGGACGGGCGGGGACCCAGCCCCGTGCGTCTGCCGCCGCCGCTGGCGGAGGAGCTGCGGGGCTATGCGGCCCGGCAGGGCATCACCGCAGGACCGGTGTTCCGCAGCCGGAACGGGCAGCCCATACGGCGGACCCAGGTGACGGGCGAGATCCGGTCCCTGTGCCGGGACGCCCGGGTGCCGGAGGAAAAAGGGAACCCACGCTGTCTGCGCCGGCTGTGGCAGGAGACCCAGGATGCCATCCGGGTCAGTGTGGACCAGCTGGTGGTCCAGGCCTTCGACCAGATGATGGAGGCGGAACAGTTCTCCGTGGGCTGGGATGCCGGAAAGGGGGTGGGGATGATGTGACCACACCCCCCAGCTCTCGATTGCGCTGGCATGAATATCAGCTACTAAGGAGGAAAGAAATGACATGAAAAAGCGATTCTTGGCCGTATTGCTGACCCTGTGCATGGTGCTGTCCCTGCTTCCGGTGTCCGCCTTTGCGGCGCCGGGAGGGTCAGAGTATGAGATAGGAGATACGTTTGAAACGACCGACCCCGATCAAAAGCCGCCGGAAAACATTCCGGATGGGACAGAGTGGGTAGGGCCCGACGCTGAGCGGGGAGATCTTACCTGCAAAGAGGAGGAACACGCCCACTCTCTGGACAGCTGCTACAGCCATGACTGTGTACATGAGCACAATGACGACTGCTATCCCACACAGTGGGTGAAGTGTACGAAGGAGGACAATCCGGACCATTATAATAGGCTCGGGTTCCATAAAGACGATACAGGGTGCACGTGGCACTCCTTCAGCATCCTAGATTGGGCATGGGGATACCAAGTAATTGACAAAACCGAAGGCCCCACCGAGTGCAGGCACGAATGTTCTCTCAAAACCGGATGTTACACATTGACCTGCAGCAAGGAGGAGCACCAGCATGGTGATGCCTGCTACCAGTGGGCCTATACCTGGACGCTGGAGGAAAAGACCGATGAGAATAACCAGAGGGACCAGTGGCGCAACTGGTGGCCCGTGTATTGGAGCTTTGACGAATATTACGGATTGGGGAATGAAGAGATCACGGACCCCTCTCTGGTAACGGTGTCCGCCGGGGCGAAGGATGTCACTTATACAGGGAAAGAAGTATCCCCTCAGGATGCCCTGGATGATTCGGAGGCGGCCAACGCGGGCCAGCTGATCCGCAGCGACCTGGACATCCGGGTGGCGGAGGGCTACTATCTCTCCTCCTACCGTCTGGTGTGCGGAAACTATACCGGGTGCGGTGTGGTCGAATATGGTGACGCTGTCACCATCGAGCCGGACGAAAACGGGGATTATTCCGCTGTAACGCACGTTTCCATTGACGAAAATGATTTTGATCATTGGCGCAATGTCGGCGGCTTAGGCCGAAACTATCCCACCTCAAAACCTAGTGAAGCCAACTGGAGCAACAGCTATCTAGGCGGGAACACCATTTATCCCTTCTATCTGCTGCTGGAGTTAAAGGAAGATGAGAACACCTATCAGATCCAGTATGATTGGGGCGACCAAAGCGAGGCACTGACTGAGTACGATGTTCCTGAAACTCAGACCGGTCTGAAGCGCAATGAGGAAGTCCAAGCCGCCATTCCTTCTGACGAGGCGGTCCAGGCCGCGCTGGCTACGGGCTATGTCTTCGACGGCTGGACCATTTCCGGAACAGGATATGAGGACGGCTCCAAGGTGGACGCAGGCGGAAAGGTCGTCATCCGCGGCAGCGATCTGACCCTGACCGCCAAGTGGGTGGAGGCCGGGACGCCTGAATTTCTGAACAGCATCAAAGTCACCGTGAGCTGCACCAACCAGGCCGCGGGCCATGCAGGTTCTCAGCCGATGACCTTGACGGCAGGGGATTATACCACATCCTCCCGGGTGGTGGACCGCCATCTGGAATATACGGTCACCATTTCCTCTGAGCGCTTCGTGACGGCGTATAATGAGACCACCAGTGCGACTCACACCCCCGCGAAAGATACGGCCACAGTCACTTATGTGTATCACAACGGCTGGAAGCTGAAAAGCGGGAGCAAAGAGGCGGTCACGTTCCAGGTGGCCTGTGAGGACCAGTACACGGTGACCGTCAAGTATGTGATGGATGATGCGGATCAAACGGAGATCCAAACTTCTTATGTCAGCGAAGAGATGTCCAAGGGGTCTCCCTATGATGTGAGCGACCAGATCCCTGACTCGATCACATATAAAGGTCAGAGCTATGCCAAAGACACGGTGAAGGGGGCGACCTCCGGCACGCTCACCGGCAATGTGGAGATCACGGCGGTTTACAGCCTGGATGAAGTCGGCGGCGAGAATGGCGGCGGCGACGGTGTCCCGGACAAGTACCAGAAGAAAGTGACTTTCCAGGTGGTAAACGGGACCTGGGAGGATGGCACCAGCGCCGCCAAAGTCACCTATGTGACGCTGATGAAGGACGGCAAGTGGGACATGAACGGCAGCGCCTACCTGACAGCCCCCACCGGAATGAAGCCGGACGCTGGCTATGGTGGCACGGACGGAACGCAGGGCGGCTGGGATACCACGCCTCCTGCCACAGTTTCCGGGACCGATGATGTGACGTACACCTATACCTTTGCCAAAAGCACCACCCCCATTGTCCCCGGCAATGTTCTGTATGTCGTGGAGCACTACAAGGCAAACGACGATGGAACTTATCCTGTGTCCGCGACGGAGACGGAGCGCTTCTCCGGGGCGATCGGGGCAGAGGTAACGGCCACCCCAAAAGTGTATGAGGGGTACTGTCTGGACCCTGCGCTCTCCAATACGACCGGTACGCTGACCAAAATTGAGAAGCCGGAAGATATCGTGACGCTGAAGCTGTATTACGCCGTGGACAAAGTCGGCGGCGAAGATGGCGGCGACGGTACCCCGGATCAGTACCAGGCCCAAGTGATCTATCAGGTCGTGGGGGGCACCTGGGCAAACGGAAGCACGGAAATTGAACAGGTCTATCATTTGTCGGAATATGATGAGACCTCTGACCAATGGGTCGAGGTCAGCCCCGCGCCGACTTTGACGAATATTCCTGACACCACAAAAGTTGAGCCTGATGCAGCGCACATCCTGAGCGGCGCGTGGGATGATGAGTCCCCCGTGGCCGGGGCGGCATTGACGGCGGGGACCAGCACCACCTACACCTACAGACTTACTGCGGCGGCACCCGCCATGACGGTGGAGAAAACAGCTCAGGAGGCATCTGTCCGTGTGGGAGAGCAGATCCACTACACGATCACAGTGCGCAATACCGGCAATGCGCCCCTGACTGATGTGACGATTAAAGACACCCTGTGGAGCGCCGGCACGGTGATCCGGGTAGGGGACATCGATCATACCCTCAGCGACAGCAGCTACACCATCTCCAGCATTGGAGTGGGCGACAAGGTCATCATCACCTATGCCTATACCGCGGCGCAGACAGACGTGGCGGCAGGCGTGACGAATACCGCTGCCGTGACCGCAGATGAGATCGAGGACGCAGTTACAGATACGACTGATCCGGTGCCGGTGACCGCTTACTCCCTGACCTATGACGCCAACGGCGGCCGCATCGCCGGGGAGACCACATTCGTAGTCCCGGACCTGGCCCAGCAGACTGGTTATGAGCTGGGGGAAGAAGATGACTACACCGCCCCCACCCACACTGACACCGAGGGTACAGCGGTCCTCTTCCTGGGCTGGACCACCACCGACAACCATGAGAAGATCTATGACGCGGGCGAACAGCTGCCCACTCTGGTATCCGAAGTCAACATCCCGGCGGTGGCCACGGTCTACGCCGTGTGGGCCTATGACCGGAACGGCGACGGTACCCCCGACGCCCGGCAGATCATGATCCAGCCCGCCGATATCACCATCTACACCGGCGGCAGCAGCTATGAGAGCGTGGTCAACGGCAGCGGAAACGAGATCGGCGCCACCGACAACGGACTGCCCGTGCCAGGCTTCTACATCACCCTGCCCAGTGATTTGAATGAGCGGCTGATCAAACACGCAGATCCCGCCGATGTTGTCACCAATGAAAATGGACAGCAGGTGGTGGACCTGTCCAAATATCTGACCTTTACTTACAACTTCGGCGGAGAACAGCGGATCTGGAAGCTGGAGCGGTACGACAACAATCCCGGCAACACCAGCATGGCCTATGACCGCTACATCTACCGCATCCTGCCCGCTGAGACCCCCAATGGCGAGGTCCCCATCCGCCTCCAGTTCACCGATCAGGACGACCCTGATTCCTTCATGACCAGTGACGACTTTACTGTCCAGGTGAACAGCGTGTTCCGGCAGTATGACATGACCATCTATGCCGGAGATCTGGAGCAGCAGCGGGTCAAGGCCGAGCTTACTGTAGGCGCAGACACGGAGCAGTACAGCGCGGCGGTGGGATCCGGTACGCTGACCATCCGGGGCGTGACCGATCTCGACACCGCCACCACCCCTGTGGTCAATGAGCCCCCCACCAATGAGGTGAACAGCATCACCGCCCATATCCCCGCAGACGCCGCTCTCTACATCAATGAGAGCAGGCTGGAGGTCGCTGATCCTGATGCTGTGCATCTGCTGGTGGACAGCATCGTCCCCGACCAGGGCAATACCCTGCACAACAGCGCGGTGGATGGATTCAACTCCATCACCGAGGACCACAGTGCGGATCTGCGCTACCTGGACCTGGTGGACACCAGCAACGGCAACGCCTATGTCACCACCGACGGGGAGATCACCCTCTACTGGCCCTACCCCGATGGAACGGATCGGAACAGCGAGTTCCAGCTGGTCCACTATGCGGGCCTGGACCGCAACAGCAACACCGACCTGGAGCAAGGCAACTACACCATGGAGCTCTACTCCACTGAGGACGGCACCCTGGTGGCCACGGATGAAGGCATCCGCTTCACTGTGGACTCCTTCTCCCCCTTCGCCCTGTTCTGGGAGGATGAGGATGACGATGACGACCGGGATGATGACGATGATGACGATGACGACGACGACCGCGGGCACGGCGGCTCCGGCGGAACACCTCAGCTGAACAAGGAGGACCACTTCGCCTACGTCTCCGGCTACCCCGACGGCACCGTGCAGCCCAACGACCCCATCACCCGTGAGGAAGTGGCCACCATCTTCTTCCGCCTGCTTACCGACGCGTCCCGGGCGGACTACATTACCGAGCGGAACCCCTTCCCTGATGTGGAGTCCAGCCGCTGGTCCTTCTACTCCATCACCACCCTGAACAACGGCGGCATCATGACCGGCCGCACCGGCGGCGACTTTGACCCCGGCGCCTACATCACCCGTGCCGAGTTCGCTGTGGTGGCCGCCCAGTTCTCCGACGCCCGGTACTCCGGCCCGGACAAGTTCAGCGATATCTCCGGCCACTGGGCCCGGGAGTACATCAACCGCGCCGCCGCTGAGGGCTGGATCGCCGGTTATCCCGACGGCACCTACGGCCCCGACCGGAGCATCACCCGCGCTGAGGTCATGGCCCTCATCAATGAGGTGCTGGACCGCGCCCCCGACACCGATCACATGCTGGACGACATGATCCACTGGCCGGACAACCCGGAGGACGCCTGGTACTATGAAGACGTGCAGGAGGCCACCAACTGCCACACCTACCGCTGGAGCGGCAGTCTGGAGCGGTGGATCCAGATCACTGACATGCGCACCTATGCTGACCTGGTCCGGGACGCCCTGCGCAGCGCACGATAATCCCCTGATCTGGCTGGAACCCGGCTCCGGCGGCGCCTTTCCAGCGCCTCCGGGGCCCTTTCCCCCGCAAAAGGCCCGCCGCTGCGACAAATTCGCAGCGGCGGGCCTTCTATTCTTATTCTAATTTTGCGTAAATCATCAGTCCAGGGTTTTCATTGCGTGGGGATTGAAAAATGCAGTTTCGTCATACGCCATCATGTATCGCAAATCAATCATTTTGAAACGCTGCGTTCTGATCGAAAATTTCCGCTCCGGCGTCATAGACCAGCTGGGAAACTTTTTCGAGGCCAGTGCCCCTGGAAACACCTATCCCACCAAAAGCGGAGAAAAGGTGATGATCAGCGCCGGACAAGCCAGCGCCTGGCCGAAATTCGCCCACATTCTGGGGCATGACGAGTGGATCGACATGCCGGAGTTCCAGCGTGTGGAGGACCGCGTCAAAAACCGCGGCTGCTGGACCCCATGATCGCGGAGGAGACCTCAAAATTCGAAAAAAACGTGCTTCTGGAGCGGCTGGTAGAGGCCAAAATCGCGGCGGCGCCGGTCATGACAGTGGCCGATGTGGCCAATGACCCCCATTTCAGGGATGAGCGAAGCATGTACACAGAGGTCACCCACCCCCAGCTGGGTCCTGTCAGGATCACGAATCAGGCCGTCAAGATGTCAGAGACGAACCCCTATGTGAGGGGCTGCGCTCCCCTGCTGGGCGAGCACAACGATGAGGTCTACCAGTCCCTCGGCTTTACACCGGAGGAGATCTCCGCATGGCGGGAAAAGGGCGTTATCTGAACTTCCTCTCCCTCCAGATCTCCGCCTGCCCCCGCCCTGGGTCGTGGGGCGGCACCGTCCAAAACAGAACAGGCGGCGCGGCACTCCGGGATGCACTCCCGGGTCCGCTCTGCCTCTTTTTATGTTCCTTTTCAGCTCTGCACCGGTCCCGCCCTCTGCTCGCACAGGAGGCTGTTGGACAGGATGGACAGGAACTGCGCCGCGCAGGGGCGCTGAAGCAGCGGACGGCGGGCCAGTCCCTCCAGCATGGCACGATTCTGCTCCCACACCACGGTGATCACGGTCCGGATGTTCCGCTCCACCGCCTTCCAGTTTGTCCCATACCGCTTCGCCACATCCGGATAGAGCCATTTGGTGACCAGCAGGAGCCGGTCCTGCTGCTGGACACAGAGCAGCACTGCATAGGCGGTGTAGGAGAACCCCCTGTAATTTGCCGTGGCGCCCAGCCGGCACAGCATGTCACATACCTCCGCCGTCCCGATCTCCGTTCTATACTGTGCCATTTTGGTCCGCCTGCTCCACTGTCTGACGAAATTTCTGTATCAGCTCCTCCACCCCGGGACTTTCCAGGAAGAGCAGGAAGAACATCAGAGACGGTGCGGACAGGCAGTAGCGCTCCTTTTCCAGATCCGCATAGGAACGTGGCTCGATGCGCAGGCGTTCCGACATCTCTTCCTTAGACATGCCCCGCTGTTCCCGTGTCTCGGCCATGTACCCATTCAGAAACTTTTTGACCAGCTTGGTATATGCATGCATTTCATTTCCCTCCAAATTTCGACAATACTGTAAGCAGAATCCTACCATCATTGGATGCATACTTCCATGAGGTGCACCTCATTCAGATAAAAAAGAATAAAAATATTCTTAATTTTATGTGGTGTATGCTTCTGTACGGTCCCGTCATGCCTTATGCCTATCTTGTTTCCCCTTGGCATATTTGCTATAATAGCTCTGAAAAAGGAGGCGTCCCTTATGGAACTGGTCCAACGGCAGACTCAACAGCTCACCCAGCAGACGCTCCAGAGCCTCGCGCTCCTTCAGATGAGCACAGTGGAATTGGAGGCTTATGTTCAGGAGCTCGCCCAGGAGAACCCTATCATCGATCTGGAGCCGCCCCGCTCCGAGCAGGAAGCTCCCCGGGATCAGGAGCTCTTCCGCCGTGTGAAGTGGCTGGAGGACAGCGACCGTCAAAATCGCTATTACCAGCGCTTGGACGCCGAGGAATTGGACCCGCTGGCCCAGGTGGGGACGGATGGCGGTCTGGAGGAATCCCTCTCCAATTTTCTCTTCCGCCAGATCCAGCAGCTCGATCTGGATGAGTCTGCCAAGCAGCTTCTGTGCTACCTGTCCGCCTGTCTGGACGAGGATGGGTATTTCCGCATCCCACTGGACGAGCTCTCCCGGACTTCTGGCATCTCCCAAAGGCGGCTCGCCCGCACTCTGGAGCTACTGCGCTCCCTGGAACCCGCAGGTGTGGGGGCTTCCTCCCTCTCCCAGTGTCTGGAGCTTCAGTTGCTCCGCATCCATGAGGAGGGCCCCGCCCTTGCCATTGTTCGGGACTGCCTGGAGGAGCTGGCCAAAAAACATTATCATGCCATCTCCGCCCGCCTCTCCATCTCTCAGGAGGAGGTCCGGTCCGCCGAACGGCTGATTCGAGAGCTGAATCCCCGTCCCGGTTCCATCTTCGCGCTCCCCAGCGAGATCTCCTATATTCAGCCGGATATTTTCATTGAAGAGATGGACGGACATTTCACTGCCCGCCTGCGGAACAGTGACCGTCCCTACTTCCAGATCAACTCCTATTACCGCAGTCTCCTGACCCAGTCCGATGACGCCCAGGTGCGGGAATATCTTACCTTGAAGCTCCGCCAGGCCGAAAACGTGCTCTGGGCCATTGGTCAGCGGGAGGCCACGCTTCTCCGGTGTGCCCAGGCTATCGCCGGCCGCCAGCAGGACTTCTTCCGATCGGGGCCCAGCGCCCTGCGGCCCCTGCGCCTGTCCGACATCGCCCAAGAGCTGGAGATCCATGAATCCACGGTCAGCCGCGCCATTCGGGACAAATATGTCCAGTGTCCCCGGGGGGTCTTTCCCCTCCGTCATTTTCTCTCCCGCCGGGCCGCCGGGGAGAGCGGTGCCGAGGTCGGCAGCTGTGCCGCCAAGGAACTGCTCCGCCGCCTGATTCGGGAGGAGGACAGCACCAAGCCTCTCTCCGACCAGAAGCTATGCACCCTGCTGACGGAGCAGGGCTGCCCCATCTCCCGCCGTACCGTGGCCAAATACCGCGAGGAGCTGAACATCCCCAGTGCCTCTGGGAGAAAGCGGCCGTAGCCCGGCACTGTTCAGGCCCGGGCCAGTCCGTCCACCCGGAGGACCACGCCGGTGATATAGGATGCCTGCTCCGAGGCCAGGAATACGAAGGCCTCCGCGACCTCCCCCGGCTGCCCCACACGCCCCAGGGGGATCTGGGCCTCCAGAGGAGCCAGCACCTCCCGCGGCACTGCCCGCAGCATGTCCGTCTCGATGATGCCCGGGGCCACCGCATTGACCCGTATCCCCTTCGGCGCCAGCTCCCGGGCCAGGGACAGGGTGAAGCCGTTGACCGCGAACTTGGAGACCGGATAGGCGACGCCGGCGGGCTGTCCATAGAAGCTCACCATGGAGGAGGTGTTCAAGATCACGCCTCTGCCCTGCCTCTCCATCCAGGGCACCGCCCCACGGGCACAGTGGAACATTCCCTTTACGTTCAGGTCCATCACCCGGTCAAAGAGCTCCCCGGTGTACGCCCCAAAGGGCGTGCTCTCTGAGACCCCCGCGTTGTTGACCAGGATGTCGATCCGCCCATGCTCCGCCCCGATCCGGTCAAAGGCCGTCCGGACCTGCTCCGGGTCCTCCAGGCTGGGCCAGATGCCCCATACCCGGGCCTCCGGCAGCTCCGCCTTCAGCTGGGATACCGCCCGCTCCGCCGTCTCGCTCCGGCTGGCGCACAGCACCACTTCCGCCCCCTCCTTCAGGAAGGCTCTCACCACCGCATATCCGATCCCCCGGCTCCCGCCGGTCACCACCGCGATCTGATCCTTCAGTTTCATGGCCCTCTTCCCCTTTCTTCTGTACGTTCCAATTCCGTTTTGTGTGTCCGGGGAAACGCTTCCCCTGCCGTTCCAGCCCCCTACGGGATGAGAACTCACCAACGGATCGGGACTTTTGGTATCATGCCCCCTATGCCCCCCTTTCATCCCTTCCCGGACGCAAGAGGAGCGGCGCGCTTCCCCCACAGGAAGTGCGCCGCTCCTCTCTTCAATAATATCTGATCCGGGCACCGATCTGGCCCTCACGCCTCGAACTCCCGCTGCACCTCCCCTTCAATCTTCTCCAGCAGTGCCTGCTCTTCCAGGCTGAGCCGGACGTCCGCCCGGGTCAGGAAGCCATATTCATAGTCCATGAACGCGGGCCGGATGGGCACCGCCGCCAGCTCATTCCGCGCCATGATCTTGGAGTGGATGTGACAGGAGATCATCACCAGGTGGTCCATGGACTCCAGCATATCCAGGTTGCCCGCCCGGCCCACGCCGTGGCAGATCCCTTTGGCCGGGGGCAGCGGGGAGCGTTCCGGCTGAAAATGCACCCCTATGGGGTCGAAATAGGTCACATTCAGCATCAAAAGGGCCTCATCGTACCGGATGGACGGCGGGACCGTCTCCGGGTGGTAGAGGCTGCTGGTCCGGCGGACCACCCCGTAGGCCGGGCTCTGGGCCAGGGGGTGGTAGCGCAGGTTCCGCCGGGCAAAGTAGGCGAAAAGCTCTTCCCGCATCTCTGTTCCAAAGGTGAGAAAGGCGGCCAGGGATGCCCCCTTTCCCACCCGGTCAAAGAGCTCCCGGCAATCATAGTACTCCTCACACTGGATGGACCAGTCCGGCAGGCCCCGGGCCGTCTCCAGCACCGTGTTGACAAACAGGGAGGAGGGGACACAGGCAAAGTGGACCCGGCGCCGGCTCTCCTGACGGCACTCCCGCGCCAGGTCGGAAAGCCGGTCCAGCAGCGTCTCCGCCTCCGTCAGGAACCGCTCCCCCTGGGGCGTCAGGCTCATACCCTGTCTGGTACGGAGGAACAGGGGAAAGCCCAGGGACTGCTCCAGCTCCCCGATGGCCCGGCTCAAGTTGGGCTGGGCCAGGTATAGGGCCCGGGCCGCCTGGGTCACAGAGCCATAGCGAACTACGGCTAAGGCGTATTGCAGGTATTTCAGATCCAGTTCTTCCAATGCGATCCCCTCCCGGCTCTCTCTTTTCCGGCTCCCGATCTTTGTGTGTATTTTCCGTCCCCTCAGGCAGAAGCGCCAGGCTCCCCTTGTCCCGGAGACACAAAACGAGATCATGTCGTTAAATTATATCATTTTTGATATGGAAAGCAAATGCATTTTATATTTTTCAAGCCGGCTCCGCCATGATAGTATAATTTACAACAAAACAGCTGTATTTGGAAAAAAATCTGGCTATCTGCCAAGGGAGGAACACCATGGGTTATTTTGATGTGGCAAATTCCCCGCTCCTCTACGTCCTGGTCACCGCCGGGGTCCTGTATATCGTGGGGCTGTCCGCCGTCTTTCTGCGCAAGTCCTGGAGGCGGTGTCTGGAGCTTGGGATCTCCAAGGAAAAGCTGAGCGCCGTGGCCCGCAGCTCGGCGGTCTTCACCATCGTCCCCTCTGTCTCCATCGTCATCGGGCTGTTCACCCTGTCCACTGTACTGGGCATCCCATGGCCCTGGTATCGGCTGTCGGTGGTGGGCTCGGTGAGCTATGAGCTGATGGCGGCAGACATGGTGGCCGACGGCATGGGCTACGGCTCCGTAGGCGAGATGGCCGCCCAGGCCGACCACACCGTCTTCGGCGCTGTCATGTTCGTAATGAGCATCTGCATCCTGGCCGGCATCATCATCAACATCTTCGCGGTGGAAAAGATCCAGACTGGGATGAGCACCCTGAAGAAAAAGCGGGGCGACTGGGGCACCATCGTCAACTCCTGCTTCTTCCTGGGGATCGTGGCCGCCTTCACGCCGCTGATCTTTGCCTCCGGAACAGTTTACGCCCTGACCTTCCTCATCAGCATGGGAGTGGCGGCCCTGTGCGCTTTGTGCATGAGGCGCTTTCATCTCAAGTGGCTGGGGAGCTTCATCATGTCCATCTCTCTGATCGTCAGCATGGCCGCGTCCGTCCTGCTGGAACAGATATTTTAAAAGGAGGCTCGTTCTCACATGAAGCAGTCTGACAGCTACGACCGCTCCATCCACCGCACGGGCCGGCTGGGCAGCATCCTGGCCATCGCCTGGATGCTGGGCATCCCTGCGGTGATGTGCACCGTCTATCACATGTTCCCTTCCATCCCGGACCTGCTGCTGTTCGGCAGCGGCCTGCTGGCCCTGTATGTCCCCACCGCCATCTCAGAGGTCATCACCTACGTCCCCATGCTGGGCTCCGCCTCTTACATCACCTTCATCACCGGGAACATCTCCAACCTGAAGCTCCCCTGCGCCCTGAACGCCCTGGAGATGGCGGATGTGGAGCAGAATACCGACGCCGGAGACGCGGTGGCCACGGTGGCGGTGGCCGTCTCCTCTATCGTGACCACCGTTATCATCGTACTGGGCGTCCTCCTTCTGGTCCCTCTCCAGCCCATTCTGGAGAGCGAGCCGGTGAAGATCGCCGGAAGCTATATGCTCCCGGCGCTTTATGGGTGCCTGTTCCTCAGCCAGATGACCAGCAAGGCGGGCGGCACTATCATCAAGGGCAAGCTCAAGGCCGCCGTCCTCCCCGGCGTACTGGTCTTTCTGATCCACGTGTTCGTCACACCAGTCAACCGCGGCATCGCCATCCTGGCCTGCATCCCCCTGTGCATCCTGTGCGCCTGGGTGCTGTACCGGATGGGGCAGATCCGGGTGGTCCATCTTCCCCAGGGTGGGGACCGGTGACCGGAAAGGAGAGTACATCGTATGAATTATCTTCAGAGCGCTCAGGCGCTGTATGAACAGATGGTCCGGGACCGCCGGCACCTCCACCAGCATCCCGAGGTGGGGATGGACCTGCCCGAGACCTGTTCCTATGTCATGGCACGGCTGACCGAGATGGGCTATCAGCCCCGGCGGCTGGGAGGGGGCGTCACCGCCACCTTGACCGGAAAGCCCGACGGGAAGGTGTTCCTGCTCCGGGCCGATATGGACGCTCTGCCCATGCGTGAGGAGAGCGGGCTCCCCTTCGCCTCTCAGCGCAGCTGTGCCCACACCTGCGGCCACGACATGCACACCGCCATGCTGCTGGGGGCGGCCCAGCTGCTCCGGGACCGGGCAGCAGAGCTCAACGGCACTGTCAAGTTCATGTTCCAGCCCGGCGAGGAGGTCCTGTCAGGGGCCAGATCCATGATTGAGGCCGGCATCCTGGAAGATCCCCATGTGGATGCGGCCATGGGTGCCCACATGATCCCCATGATTCCAGCGGGCCTGGGCGGCTACGGCACCGGCGTGGTCTCCGCCTCCAGTGACCACCTGGTCATCCGGGTGGAGGGCCGCGGAGGCCACGGCGCCCATCCCCAGTCCACCGTGGACCCTATCAACATCGGCGTCCACATCCATCTGGCGCTCCAGGAGCTGCTGAGCCGGGAGGCGGACCCCGCTGAGCTGGTGGTCCTCACCTTCGGGAAGTTCCAGGGGGGAGACGCGGCCAACATTATCCCCTCCTCTGCGGTGCTGGAGGGCACCCTGCGCACCTTCAGCGAGCCGCTGCGCACCCACCTGCTGGAACGGATCGACACCATCTGCACCTGCACAGCGGAGGCCTTCCGGGGCAGAGCCCAAGTCACCGATCTCTGCTCCACCTGCTCCCTCCAGATCGACGGGGATACTGCCGCCGCCGTCGCCCAGGGGTGGCAGCGGGAGGGACTGAAAATGCTCCAGCGGGGTGAGAAAATGAGCGGTTCCGAGGACTTCGCCGAGATCGCCGCCCGCGTCCCCTCCACCTTCTTCGTGGTGGGAGGCGGCACCGCCCAGGACGGCTGCGGTGTCAGCCTCCACAATCCCAAGATCCGCTTCCGGGAGGAGGCGCTCATCTACGGTGCCGCCGCCTACGCCTCCGGCGCAGCCATGTGGCTGGAGCTGCACTGAGGGACGTCATGGACGCGCTGCTGGAAAAGCTGGTGGAGGAAAATCGCCCCTTCACCCGGGAGGGCCGGGTGGCTGGCTACATCCCGGAGCTGGCCAAGGCGGACCGGGACGAGTTGGGCATCTGCGTGGTGTCCAGCGACGGACGTATCAGCTCCGCGGGGGAGTACAGGCGGACCTTCACCATTCAAAGCATCATCAAGCCCATCCTGCTCCTCCTGGCGCTGATGGACAACGGGGAGGACACGGTCCGCGCCCGGGTGGGAGTGGAGGCCACAGGCAAACCCTTTGACGCCATCAACTATACGGACCAGGCCCTGCTCAGCGAGCATCTCAATCCCATGGTCAACATGGGAGCCATCCTGCTGTGCACCCTGATCCACGGGACGAGCTATTCCCAGCGGCTGGAGCGGCTGCTGGAGCTGACCCGCCGGCTGGCTGGAAATCCCAGCCTGTCGGTGGACGAGGCGGTCTACCGCTCGGAAAAACAGACCGGCAGCCGTAACCGGGCCATGGCCTTTCTGCTGGAGAGCTGCGGACTGCTTCATGACGACCCGGAGGAGGTGCTGGACTGTTATTTCCGGGCCTGCTCCATCAGGGTGGACTGCCGGGACCTGGCCCATATCGCCTGCACCTTCGCCGGCCGGGGCCGCCGCTCCCCCTCCGGCGAGCGGCTGTTCCCCGCCCGATATGCCCACTATGTCAACGCCGTGCTGATGACCTGCGGCATGTACAACGGCTCGGGGGACTTCGCCGTCAAAGTGGGACTGCCAGCCAAAAGCGGCGTGGGGGGCGGCATCATGGCGGTCTCCCCTGCCCGTATGGGCATCGGCATCTATTCCCCCGGGCTGGACGAAAAGGGAAACAGTCTGGCTGGCATCCGGCTGCTGGAACAGCTGGGCCGCCGGCTCAGCCTGAGCATATTCTGACCCCGCATCTCCGCCATTCAGGCGAAAAACGGTCTCCAGAGGCAGCTCCGGAGGCCGTTTTTCCGCTTTCCATCCCCTCTGCCGCCGCCTTTCCTCCATTTCCCAGAAAAAAATTAGATGAGAGTATTTGACAAAGGGTTTCAAATGTGTTACAATTCGGTTACAACATTAAAATTTCCTTAAGGAGGCAGACCATGGCGTCTGAAAAGATCCCTCTTTCCTATAAGGGCCATCCCCTGCGCCGGAAAGACAACCTCATCTACTACGGCACGATGGCCGAAAAGTACATCATCATGCTCCAGATCCTGGACACTAAGAAGGTGGACGATCTGGATGTGGCCACAAAGGTGGCCGTTCAGCTCCAGTTGACCGATCCCGACCTGAAGAGCCGGGACCGGGTGGTCAAAAAGACAGAGAAGGACAGCTTATACACCGCAATGGACGTGGCCACGGTCTGGCTGGACCGGGCACTGAGCACGAAGTAAAGAGCCGCCCGCGCTCCAGAAACAGAGATATGACGATCAGGAGGACTTCCGCCATGCACTTTTCTCAGTCTTTTGCTGCCAAGCTGACCGCCGGCCTGCTGGCTGTCACCGGTATGATCGCTCCGGCTTTTGCTGTGTCCGGCACAGTGGACGCCGAGGGCGGTCTTCGTCTGCGCAACGCTTCCAGCACCGACGCCGCCGTTCTGGAGACCATCCCCGACGGCTCCCAGATTGAGGTGTCTGGTATTACCGAAAGCGGCTGGTACCAGGTCTCCTTCCAGGATACTCAGGGCTATGTCTCCACCGATTATGTAGTGCTGTCTGAGACTGTAGAACTGCCCACTGTGGCGGAGCCCGTCTACGGCAAGGTCACGGAGGGCCCCTTGAATGTCCGCTCCGCCCCCAGCACCGACAGTGAGAAGGTGGACTCCTTCTCTACTGGCAAGGTCCTCACCATTCTGGAGACCCTGGACGGCTGGTACAAGGTGGAAGAGGGCTATGTGTCCGCGGACTATGTGACCATTATCGACGCAGCCGAGGCCGCCTCTTCCGGCTCCGCCTCCGAGGTGGTGGATCTGGCCATGCAGTATCTGGGCTATCCCTACTGTTACGGCGGCTCCTCCCCCAGCGGTTTTGACTGCTCCGGCTTTGTCCGCTATGTCTACTCTCAGTTTGGCTGCTCCCTCAACCGCACTGCTTCCGCTCAGATGAGCAACGGCACCTCCGTCTCTATGAGTGAGCTCCAGCCCGGCGATCTGGTCTTCTTCCTGAAGTCGGGCAGCGGTGCCAGCCGTGCCTCCCACGTGGGTATCTACATCGGCGGGGGCCAGTTCATCCACGCCTCCACCTCCAGCACCGGCGTCATCATCAGCGACATGGACAGTGCCTACTACACCACCGGCTTCGTGGGCGGCCGCCGGATCCTCTGATTTTCTTCCCCTACGTTATACCGGACAGGCAGACCCTGCGGGGCCTGCCTGTCCTTTTTCTGTTTGTGTATTTTTTCTGCTTTTCGGGCATACTGTGCTCAGATACGCCCCGCGGCATCCGCTGGCCGGGGAGGAAAGGAGCACATCATGAACGCTACTGTCAATTCCAACTGCATCGGCTGCGGTCTGTGCGTCAGCATCTGTCCGGAGGTCTTTGAGATCGGAGACGACGGACTGGCTCAGCCCATTCAGGAGGTCACTGAGACCCTGGAGAAGACCGCCTCCCAGGCCAGGGAATCCTGCCCTGTCAATGCCATCGACCTGGAGTGAGCACTTCCGCCCCCTTTCCCTCCGGCAGCGGTCCTTCCGCCGTCCGGAGGGCTCTGTTGTATGCTCGCCTTGTTGTATCTTTCATAACGGCCACGGCTGCCAATTCTTCCGGCGGCCGTGGCTATTTTTGTTCCCCGCATCTGTGGCGTGGGATGCTGTTTCTCGACAGTCAGTATATGCTGGTACCCCGGCGGCGGGTGTAGATAGGGTAAGTATAGGGCGAGGTCCCACCCACACGACGTATCCCCTTGGAGACATCTTACAGCCGGAGTCTGGGGAAAATTTTCCTCCCTGCGGCAGCCCAGCGCCTCTGCAGTGGTAAGAAAACGAACGTGACCAGGTTTTCTTTGCCTTTTTTCCAAGCGTGTGCTATAATTAAAAAAGTGTTACCCGGCATGGCCCGCATGGCCCCTGCCGGTTTTCTCGTGTTCCGGCGGTATTTTTTGAAAAGGGGCGTCTTTCCATGGAAAAACACAGCGCTGTCCGCGACTCCTGGGGGTCTAAATGGGGGTTCATCCTGGCCTGCATCGGCTCTGCGGTGGGGATGGGCAACATCTGGCTCTTCCCCGCCCGTGTCTCCCAGTACGGCGGGGCCACCTTTCTCATCCCGTACCTCATTTTTGTGGTCATCATCGGCTCTACCGGGGTGATCGGGGAGATGGCCTTTGGACGGGCCACCCGCTCCGGCCCCATCGGTGCCTTCGGCTATGCCACCAAGCTGCGCTTCGGCCATGAGCGGCCCGGCCGCCTGCTGGGCCTGATCCCGGTGCTGGGCTCCCTGGCCTTGGCGATCGGCTACTCGGTCGTCACCGGCTGGATCTTCAAGTACACCGCCGACGCTCTCACCGGCACCCTGTCCCGCATGTCCGGCCTGGACGCTTTCGCCGCCCACTTCAATGCCACTGCTGCTGGAAATGTTCCCTGGCAGCTCGTCGGCATGGCGGTGACCATCGCCATTCTGGCTTTCGGCATTGGCCGTGGGATCGAACTGGCCAACAAGGTCATGACCCCCCTGTTCTATGTCCTCTTCGTCGGGCTGGCCGTCTATCTGTTCACCCTGCCCGCTTCCGGAGCGGGCTATCAGTACATCTTCGTCCTGGACCCCAAGGGGCTGCTGGACCCAGTGGTGTGGATCTATGCCCTGGGGCAGGCCTTCTTTTCCCTTTCGGTAGCGGGAAACGGCACCCTGATCTACGGCTCCTACCTCAGCCGCAGCTCCAATGTTCCCTCTGACGCCAGGATGGTGGCCGTCTTTGACACTGTGGCCGCTCTGCTGGCCGCCCTGGTCATCATCCCCGCCATGGCGGTGGCCGGCCAGCAGCTGGACCAGAGCGGCCCCGGCCTCATGTTCATCTATCTGCCCAACGTGCTCAGCACCATCCCCGGCGGCTGGCTGATCCTGATCCTTTTCTTTGCTGCGGTGATCTTCGCGGCCCTCACTTCTCTGGTCAACCTGTTCGAGGCGCCTACCGCCACTCTCCAGGAGCTGTTCCACCTGAAGCGCCCCGCCGCCGCAGCCATCACCGGGGGAGCAGGCATCCTGGTTGGGCTGGTCATCGCCCCCATCGTGGACCCCTGGATGAACATTTGCTCCATCTACATCTGTCCCCTGGGTGCGCTGCTGGCGGCGGTCATGTTCTTCTGGATCTGCGGCAGGCAGTTCGTGGAGGAGCAGGTGA
>NZ_JANGBZ010000038.1:0-28941 GCF_024462915.1 Clostridium sp. DFI.5.61 | reverse complement strand
CAATACCTAGTTGATTCAACAGATGTTCTACGGTCCATGACAACTCTTTTCTATTCCCCGGTACAGGAGACACCGAGCGGAGCTCTCCTGGACCTGAGCGGCGCGGCAAGGCTTTCGCACTGACCAGCGTCTCGCGCCGCTGCCGCTGATGCCCTGCGTCATTTGGGACAATGCGCTGTTCCGGCTTTACGCCTGGCGTCCCGTGCCTGGGCAGGCAGGGGTAACGTTTCCCCCTGGTCCTCCCGTTTGCACCGTGTAAGAGGAACAGGTCCGAAGCAAGTAAAAAGGGACCCCGGACCCATTTGGGTCCGGGGTTTTCCCCCGCTATATAACAGGGGTATCCCTTTTATGCTCGAGACTTAGCTAATAGTCAGCTCCACAGTGCCGACGGTCAGCTTCACCCAGTTGGTAACGTCATCGCGCTCGTCGACCTCAACAGGATCAGACCCGTCGGTCACGGTCACGGGAGCGGAGCCCTCAACCACGATCACGGTGCCGGGCACAACATAAACCTTGGTGTCTATGCTATCCGCGATCTCGACGGGCTTGCCGGAAGGCTGGCTCACATAGGAGACAGTCACGCTGGTCAGGTTCAGCTTGGTAGCGGCGCTCAGCTCGATGTCCGCAGACACAGCGGCGGCAGAGTACACAGTATCATCAAACTTGGCACCACCGGTGGTGTCGATCACCGACATGCCGCTCTCCACAGCCGCAGCCACCAGGTTATCCGAGGTATTTGCCACG
Organism: Clostridium sp. DFI.5.61; assembly: GCF_024462915.1. NCBI lineage: Bacteria > Bacillati > Bacillota > Clostridia > Eubacteriales > Clostridiaceae > Clostridium > Clostridium sp. DFI.5.61. The sequence continues at coordinate 28,197 of NZ_JANGBZ010000038.1, read as the reverse complement.
ATCTGGCCGCTGGTCACAGCCTTGCTGTTGACGGTGGCGGTCACACCGTTCAGAGTGACCTCATAGCCGCCATTCAGGGTGACATCCGCGTTGCCAACAGTGTACTCCTCCAGGTTGTCGCCCACGTCGGCGTTATCAATGACACCGGCGTAGCCGCGCTCAGGAGCCACAGCGATAGTCTCTCCCACCTTGACATAGTCATTGGTGGTAATGTCAGTGGAGGTGGCGTTGGTCAGGGTCACCTTGGAAGCCGCATACAGATACACATCCGCGCTGATGGCGCTGGAGTTATCCAGCACCTGAGCGCTGGCCTTGGTGCCGGTCTTGGCGGTGCTGTTGCTCACATCGCTGCCGGTGACCAGGATCACGGCATCGGCATCAGCGGTCTTGACCGTAAACTTCTGGGCATTGTCGGAGGCCTTGACGTACCAGACGTTCTCGTTCTTGGAAACGGGGGTCACTTCACCGGAGCCATTCTCCACCTTGCTCAGGGTCACGCCCTCGCCCACGTGGATGGCATAGACGCTGACCACATCAGAGGTGCTCAGGGTCATGTCCTCGTTCACGGTGAGGGTCAGGAAGCCGGCCTTCTTCACCTCGCCGATGAAGTTGCCCTGGCTGTCCTGCACCTGGGCGCCGACAGTAGAGAAGCTGGAATCCTGAATCAGCAGAGTGGTGCCCTCCGCCACCTGGTACTCCGTGCCGAAGGCGGTGGAAGCACTGGAGGGGATGAGAGTCTTGCCGTCCGCGCTCCAGACCTTGGCGTTGTTCAGGGTGCTGTCCAGAGTCAGGGTACGGGTCTCAGGAGCCGCAGGCTCATTCTTCAGGGTAATGGCGATGTCGGTCTTGTCCTTCACCTTGAAGCTGATGGCGACAGACTTCCCGTCCGCGGCTACGGTGTAGTCAGCGGCGGCGATGCCGGCCACGGTGTCGATCAGCTTGCCAGCGGGGGCGGTGTAGGTGTAGGAGTAGGTCTCGCCAGCCTTCAGGGTGGCGGCGGCGGCGCTCACGGCGGTGCCGTCAACGGTCAGGGAGATGGCCTTGTACTCGGACTTCTCCTGCTTGACGATGTACACCAGCTCGGCGGGGTCATCGCTGTCGTCGGGCTTGGCAACATAGGCATAGGTGTAGTAGTCGTCGTCCTCTTCCATGTCCTTCAGGTCGCCAACGCGCACGTCAGCGGAGCTCTTCAGGTCCTTGCCGTTGTTCTTCAGCTCATAGGTGGCCACAACGAAGATGGTCTCGCTGTTGGCGGTCCACTGGTCGGCGTTGCTGTCGCCCAGGGAGAAGGCTCTGGAGCCCACCACCTCGGGGACCGCGCTGACCGCGATCTTGTCCGCGTCGGTGACCACGCCGGAGCCGTTGGTGCGGTTGACCACATACAGGCCGGACTTGCCGGTGGTGATTTCCTGGTGGGCATCGGCGGTGAAGATCAGAGTGGTCTTCTCGCCGTCCACATACACGGTGGCTTCCTTGTACATCTTGTTCTTGTCATAGGACTCATAAGCTTCCCAATCAGCCACATAGAAGTAGGTCTTGTTGCTGTTGGAGGCCTCGCCGGAGTAGACGAAGACCACGTCCAGGGCGCCGTCGCTGTTCTTGTCGATGGCCCAGAACTTCACAGGATCGGTGGCATCGTTGTCCACGTAGTCGGGGACGTTCTCGAAGCCGGTGTACAGGACCTTCTCATCGGTGTCGATGAAGGCGGTCTTCTCGTCCACGATGTACTTGGTGCCGTTCACATAGATGAAGGCCTTGTCGCTGTTGATGGCGGCGGTGTTGTTTCCGTTGCCGACAGCGTGATCCTCGGTATCCTTGTAGTTGTTGTCCTCATAGAGGTCGCCGTCATCGCGGTCGTTCACGTTCGCGTAGGGCAGGATCTGACGCAGGGTGTAGACGTCGTCAGACACGGTCCAGGCGAAGACGTGCTTCTCCAGCTTCTCCTGGATGTTCTCTTCCGCATTTTCGCCAGTCAGAACGAAGTCCTGTCTGTCGGAGTGCAGGTCGATGTACTCGTCATCGATCTCCACGGTCTTGGCGGTGCCGTCGGTGAAGACGACCTTGGCGGTGATGGTCTTCAGGGACACGTCAACGGCGTCCACATACAGGTAGTTGGCATAGTAGTCATCCAGGGCGATGAAGCCGATGACATAGCCGTTGGGGTCCAGGAACAGGCGGTAGCCGATATCCAGGGTGGGGTGCTTCTCGTTGATGCCGTCCACATCACCCTCGGTCCACTTGGAGTAGTTGTACTGGTTGCCGTCGTCCAGCTTGACGTAGTTGCCCTGATCCTCCTCAGGATCGGCGTCCTTCTTGACGCGGGTCACAGTGCCCTCGGCGGTGGCGGGATCGTTGATGGTGGCCACGAAGGCGTCGCCGTCCTCGTCCACATCCACAGTGACGACAACATAGTCGTCCTCAGCGAAGCCCTTGCAGTAGATCTTCCGGGTGTCCACGGAGTCGCCCAGGGGGTCCTGGGTGCCCAGCATGCGGACGGTGGCGAACTCGCCGTCATCGTCGGAGCGGATGTCGGTGATCTCGGCCAGGTAGTAGTTGATCTTCACCACGGTGACGGTCTCGTTGACCTCGTCAACATAGATCTCGGTGGTGGCACCCTTGTCGGTGTACTCGTAGGTGGGGTCCTTTTCGTTCTCGGGCCGGCCGGCAACCTCCTGCTCGGCGCCGTCCACATAGGCGACCCAGTCATAGACATAGTCGCCCTTCTCGGTGCCCTCGACGACCGTCTTGCCCAGGTCCTTATAGATCACGTTCTCCTTGGTCCCGGCAGTGTAGACATAGTCGGGGGTGTCGGCCACGGTGATGATCTCGTCATCGGAGGTCATCTTCACGTTCTCAGGCTTCAGGCTGCCGTCCTCATTGAGGCCGTAGGAGTCATTGCCCTCGGTGGTGGCGGAGGTGCCCCGGTAGGAGCCGGTGCCCCAGGTGGTGCCGGGACGGCCGTAATCGGTGTTCTCGTTGGTCTTGTAGACCAGGTCGAAGTTCTTGTAGCCCAGGGTATCGGTGTAGTAGAAGGTCAGGGAGTAGATGATACCCTTGTTCTCGTTGTAGTACACGCCCAGCAGCTCGTTGTACTGAACGGGCACGGCCTTGGTCAGGGCGTTGAACACCAGCTCAGCCACGTTGTCGCGGGTCAGACCCTCGTTGGCGGCGAGCTTCAGGTCGCCGTACAGGCCCAGAGCGGTGCCCTTGGCGGTGGCGGCCAGCATCCAGTTGTCGCCGAAGTCAGCGGCGTTCTGGAAGTAGCCCAGGGCGCGGCACAGCATCAGCACGGCCTGCGCGGTGGTCACGGTGGCGTTGGGGTCGAACTTGCCGTCGCCCACGCCGGCCACGATGCCCAGGCTGGAGCACAGGTTCACATAGCCCTGCGCCCAGGCGGGGACGTCGGTGAACACATTGGTCTCCGCGAACTGGTTGACGTTCACGCCAGCGCCGTACAGCATGGTGCTGATGATGACCGCCATCTCGGCGCGGGTGACTACGTTCTCGGGGCCGAAGGACCCGTCCTCGTAGCCGTCAAAGAGGCCGATGGCAGAGGTGACCGCCACGGCGTCCTTGTTGACGATCTCAGCGTTGTCGCTGAAGTCGTCAAGGCCCTTAGCGCTGGAGCCCACGACCATCATGCCCAGGAGCATAACGGAAGCCAGAGCCAGGCTGAGAGCACGCTTCAGGTTTCTCATTGGATATTCCTCCTTTTTATATTGACAAAAGTCGCTGTTTTCTGACAAACCGGGCCTTTTCCAGAACATTTCGGCCCACTATGCCTGTACAACACTTCTGGCACAGGAGGAATTGGTTATAAAAAGGGGAAGATCAGGGGAAAAATCTCTGGGATCACGCCTAAAAAGTTTCCCTGGTAGACATTTGGTAGACACGCAAAAACAGAAGGAACGGCAGGGCCCTGAAACTCCAGGCCCCCGCCGCCCTTTTTTGGTAGACTTTTGGTAGACATCGCGCAAATCGGTGTTCTTATGATACCCAGAGAAAATTGCTGCGCAGATCCTGCATTTTGTTTCACAGGGACAGGGAAATCGTTCCCGTCTCAGAACAATATAAGAAGAGTGCCACACCTATTGGTGTGGCACTCTTCCTCTTGGTGGAGACAACAGAACTCGAATCTGTGACCTTCCGCGTGTGAGGCGGACGCTCTACCGGCTGAGCTATGCCTCCATATGGACGGCTCAAAAAAAGGTGGTGACCCGGACGGGAATCGAACCCGTGTTACCGCCGTGAAAGGGCGGTGTCTTAGCCGCTTGACCACCGGGCCGTATATGGCTCAGAGCCAATGCTCTGTTAGATTGTAATGGTAGCGGCACCTGGATTTGAACCGGGGACACTGCGGGTATGAACCGCATGCTCTAGCCAACTGAGCTATGCCGCCATGTCTGCCCGTCTCGAACAGGGCAAGAGTTAGTATAACCGAAGTGTTCCGATTTGTCAACATTTTTTTGCAAGAAAATCTGTAATTTTTTCCGGTGGGAAAAGAGCGGGGACGAAGGGGGCTCCGCCCCTGCTCTTTAGGTCAGTGCAGAAGAACAGAAAGCCCAAAGGCGACAGCGGCAGGGATCAGATTTTCCCAACGGAAGGGATGGTCCAGCAGCCCGCGGATCAGCAGGACCGCGGCGGCGATGCGCAGAAGCCAGGGCAGCAGGCCCAGGATGACCAGGAACGGCACACTGAGGATGGTCAGCACCACGCCCAGGACCAGGATCACAGCCAGGCAGAGCAGAGACAGCGTGAATAGGGTAATCATTTTGAATTTCCTCCTTCCTACTGACGCTATCCTACCATTTGATTCTGAAAGGGGGAGAAAGGCAGCATTAAAAACAGCTTAAAAGCGGCGGCGGTCATACCTTTTATTCTGGATGGAACTGGGCGCGGTACTGGTGCATCCGCACGGAAAACAGCTCACCGGTGGAGGGAGGGGTATAAGTAATGGCGTTGGCTCCGGCCTGGATGGTGCGGAGGATGTCCTCCTCTGTGGGGCCCCCGGTGGCAATGATGGGGATGTCTGGGAAATCTTTTCGAATCTTGGCCACGATCTCAGGGGTGCGTGCGGCCCCTGAGATATTCAGAATATCGGCTCCGGCCCGGACACGCCCGGCGACATCCATCTCAGAAGAGATGATGGTGGCAATGACCGGGATGTCCACCACATGCTTGATCTGGGTGATGGTCTCGTCTGTGATGGGGGCGTTGACCACAACGCCGAAGGCCCCCTGGTGCTCTGCGTACTCCGCCTGCCGGACGGAGCGGGAGCCGCTGGTCATCCCGCCTCCCACACCCACGAACACCGGGACGTCGGCCACACTGATGATGGCCTGGGCGATGGAGGGCTGGGGGGTAAAGGGATAGACCGCGATGATGGCGTCTCCGTTGACGTTCTTGATGATGGCCACATCGGTGGTGAACACCAGGGATTTGATGCGGCGGCCAAAGATGCGGATGCCGCTGCATTCTGAAATACAGTGGGGGACGGCCAGCAAATGGCTGCGCAGAGTCCCGCTGTATGTAGGGATCTTTTTCATAGGCGTAGTACCTCCTGCGGATGAGACAGGTTTGGGGGCGTCAGGTCAGGTCCTGGATGTGGATCTGATAGATCTTGGCCGGGCGGCCTCTCAAGTTGAGCTGCCGCCGGAACTGTACAGAGGCGTAGCCGCCGGCCTCCAGCTTGGATAGAATCCGGAGAGCACTGCGAGGGGTGATATCCAGATAGAAGGATAGCTCCTCCGCAGAGAGAGTGTCGTTTCCTTTCTGGGTAAGGACGGAGACGATCTTACTCAAATAGAGGGGGGAGATGGAGAGACGGCGGCTGAGCTCCAGCCGCTTTTCATCGGGCGCATCGGTATAGGAAATGCGGCGGACGCTGGAGAGCGGGCCGATGATGGTGTTGTCCTCCATCACGATAAAGGCGGCGGAGCCCTTGCACAGCAGCGCCTCTTTCAGCGCCCGCTGGGCGTTTCGGTGGGCATCCACTACGTTGCCGGCACAGCCCCAGGCGGTACAGATGGGAAAATCCAGTCCCGCCTCCAGAAAGGCAGTCACAGGACAGATGGTGTACTGCTGCGTGAGGTCTTTCAGGACTGAAATATTGGTGGTGATCTCATAGTGCTCCCCGTGCTCATAGATGAGGAAGGGGGTGCCGAATTGTTTGTTGCAGGCCTGAAGACGGTCCCCCAGTGCGGCCCACTGTTCCTTGGACAGGGGCATGATGGAACGGATCAGCCCCAGGCAGGCGGCGGAATCATGCATAGACTGGGTGCGCAGCTGCATGACCAGACCGCGGAAGGTCTCCAGCATGGATTCGGGGGAAGGGGAGAGATACAGATAGCGGATATGGTGATCGCTGAGATAGTCAGCCAGACTGGCAAAGCGGGTCACGATTAGGTCCACCTTTCCACTATTCCAAAGATGCAAATAGTATTCTTTTACGGGAGCATCCCAGTCGTATGGGTCGAGGGAGTCCCAGTCAATGGGGGCCTCACTCAAAAGGGGGATGTTCTCTCGCTGAAAAATAGAGCGGAAATCTACGGGCATATCTGGGATATCAAAATATACACGCTGAAAATCCAGATTGGGTTCCTGGACAGCTAGACAGGCAATCATCTTGTAATAGTCCCGGTCTGAAACATTGAAATAGGCACAGGGCTTTTGAATGGGGCCAAAGGTGCCAGTGATAATCTCAAAGGGATATGAGCCGCCGAACAAAAAGGCGTCGAAGCGATCTCGGTTTTGTTCATACAAAAACTTCAGGTGATCGGGAGAGGTATAGGGTAGATAGGTAACCATCCCATAGCGGGTCAGCTCGGAGTCGATATCCATGACTCGCTCCAGAGACAACCTGCTGGTAAAGATACCAAATGAGTGCATCCTGATACAGCCCCTTCCTTGTGGAAAAATATATGTGATTATCATTATAAACAAAGCGATGAGAAAATACAAGAACAGGTGGCGAAAAATATGTCCGAAAATGGAGAAGCAGCTTAAAGCAAAAAATACCCCTGCCATTTTCAGCGAATAGCACAAAATCGAGGAGCTAAAAACCGTCAAAAAGTGAAATATAACGTAAAAAATTGAAGTTACACTTGACTAATACAATAAGGAAACTATATACTAAATTTAAATTTCCGAAATATGACCAAAAATAATAAAATTAAAATTTTAAATGTCTGAAAATAAAAGAAGATTTCAAGGAGGAGTCGGAACAATTATGAGATTGGAAAAGGAGCGGGCGCTCCAGGCCATTGAAGAACATAAGGAGCTTTTGTGTGCCATGAGCGATGCTATCTGGGACCACCCGGAGACGGGGTTCCACGAACACTTTGCCGCCGATCTATTCTGCCGCACGCTGGAGGAACAGGGGTTCCGGGTAGAGCGAGACCTTGCGGGGATTGCTACTGCCTTTTCAGGGACCTACGGTCAGGATGGACCTGTAATCGCTTTTCTGGGCGAGTTTGACGCCCTGCCTGGACTGAGCCAACAAGCGGGCTGTACGGAAAAGCAGGCTATGCAGGAGGATGGACCGGGCCACGGCTGTGGACACAATCTGCTGGGGGTTGGCTCACTGGCCGCCGCCATCGGAGTAAAACAGTATTTGCAGGATAACGGCTTGTCGGGTACAGTGAAGTTCTTCGGATGCCCTGCTGAGGAGGGAGGCTCTGGAAAGGGCTTTATGGCGCGCGACGGAGTGTTTGATGGGGTGGACGTTGCCTTCAGCTGGCATCCAGATGAGACGAACAGTGTGTCCACAGAGAGTACTATGGCCAACTATCAGATATGCTATCACTTTCGGGGCGTTTCGGCCCACGCCGCCATGTCCCCCGAGTTGGGGCGCAGCGCTCTGGACGCCCTGGAGCTGATGAACGTGGGGATCCAGTTTCTGAGGGAGCACGTTCCCCCGGAGACCCGTATCCACTACGCCATCACTGACACCGGTGGAAAGGCTCCGGGCGTGGTCCAGCCCTATGCCGAGGGGCTCTACCTCATGCGTGCTCCCAAGCTGTATCAGGTGAAAGAGCTCTATGAGCGGGTCAACAAGGTCGCCCAGGGGGCAGCTATGATGACGGAGACCACTGTGGAGATTGAGTTCATAAAAGCCTGTTCCAACACTGTGCTGAACACGACTCTACTGAAGGTGATGCAAAAAAATCTGGAAGAGATACCTTCCGATTTCTTTGACCAACAGGACATGGATCTGGCGGCCAGGATCGTCGACTCCCTCGAGGAGCGGGGCAGATACTTCGAGGACTTAGTAGAGGAGATACAAGACCCGGAACAGCGGCGGACCGCATTGACGGACTGTGCCAATCCCCTGCACAGTGTGGTATTGCCCATGGCTCGGGAAAGGCAGGGCTTTGTTTCCTCGGATGTAGGTGACGTGAGCTGGAACTGCCCGGTGGCACAGATCAGCACGACTACCATGCCGGCGGGGACCCCTATGCACTCCTGGCAGATGGTGGCCGTGGGGAAGAGCGCCATGGCCCACAAAGGGATGCTTTATGCAGCTAAGGTGATGGCTGCCTCTGCTATCGATGCACTGGAGGCTCCCGCGATTATCGAGCAAGCGAAGAAAGAGTTCCAGGAGAGGACGGGCGGACGCAGCTACGACCCGCCAATCCCCGTCGGCATTAAGCCGAGGATAATATAATCCAGACCCGGCCATAGGAGAGGAGGCGGTATGGAAAGCACAATAGGGGAGTGTTTGGGCAAGACTGTGTAAAAACGAAAAAGTTGAGGAGGAAACAGCTACAATGGAGCAAATGTACATTTGTCTGGCGATTTTTGCCATAATGGTCATCCTGTTCTTGTCGCGTAAGATACCTATGGCGTTTAGCGCACTGATTGCGATGGTGCTGCTGATCATTACTGGGTGTATTGACGCTAATAGTGCCCTGGCCACCTTCGGGAGCACCACCGTTATCACGATGGCATCTATGTATATTGTAGCAGCAGGCTTAGCCAGGACGCAGATGATTAACAAGATGTCCAACGCCCTGCTGAAAGCCACCAGCGGTTCCTTTACAAAAGTACTGATGACCTATGTGATAGCCACCACGATACTGGGCCAGTTCGTACCTAGTATCATCGCTACCTTTGTAATGGTTACCCCTATGGTCAAGAACACCTGCGAGAAGATGAACATCAGCCCCTCTAAAATGATGTTCCCGGTGGCCATCGCTTCGGTATCCTGTAGCTTTCTGGTCATTCCCATTGGCCCCTACGCCGCTGACTATGTGATGTACAACGGTTATCTTGAGTCCTATGGCTGGTACGATACCGCCTTTACAATTTGGACCGACACCCCTGTTCTGGTGATAACCGGCATCTTCACTATCCTGGTCTCCGTATTTCTTGTCCCCAAGCTTCTGCCTGACCAGCCCGACGTGGAGATCGGTGAGATCAAACGCCGCGCCATGAAGCAGAAAGAGCCTCTGGACCCCGTGCGTGAGATGCTGGGCTACGGTGTCTTTGTTGTTGTGATCCTGGGTCTGATGACCGGGATCCTCCCCGCCTGGGAAGTGACCATGATTGGTGCTCTCGTGGTAGTGGCCACTGGCGTGCTCACCGAGCAGGAAGCCATTGACAATCTGAATATGGACACTATCATGCTTTACGTGGGCGTTTCTGTCCTGGGGACCGCCCTGGGCGGCACTGGTGCCGCCGAGCTGATGGGAAGCGCCCTGGCCTCGCTCCTGGGCAACACCACCAACGGCTATATCATTGGCGCAGCCTTCTATATCGTGGCATGGCTGATGACCTCTTTCCTCTATAACCGGGCGGTGACCCAAGTGCTCTATCCCCTGGCTATCATGACCTGCGTGACCATGAATGTCGATCCCATCGGCCCCATCATCCTGTGCAACATTGCCTCAATGTCCTCCCTGGTCACCCCTATGGCCACAGGCGTTGTTCCCTTGGCGATGACCGCCGGCGGCTACAATCTAAAGACCATCTTCAAGGCCGGCATGGTGCCCGCCGTGGTCCGTGGTGTGGTCAGCGTGTTGGCGACCATGACCATGTTCCCTATCTGAACAGGCTGCTCCAACCTGCCTGTGTGCTCATAAAAATTCCCGCACGGTATCCCGTGCGGGAATTTTTTAGTTTGTCAAAAGACCTGAGATGCGGTGCGCCACATCCCAGGCCCCTGAAAGATGTGTTTACTTGAAATATTCCGCACCGGACTCGAACAGCGGCTGGTGCTTATCTCCGGGAATGTTCCGGCCCACAAAGTCGCCGTACCGCTCCGAGTGCCCCATCTTGCCGAACACCCGGCCGTCCGGGGAGAAGATGCCCTCGATGGACATGATGGAGCCGTTGGGGTTGACGTCGATGTCCAGGGAGGGGACGCCCGCCCCGTCCACATACTGGGTGGCCACCTGGCCGTTCTGGATCAGACGGCAGACCATCTCGTCGGAGGCCACAAAGCGGCCCTCGCCGTGGGAGATGGGGATGGCGTGCAGGTCGCCCACCTGGGACTTCAGCATCCAGGGGGAACGGACCGAGGCCACCCGGGTGGTGACGTACCGGCTCTGGTGCCGGCCGATCAGGTTGTAGGTCAGAGTGGGGCACTGATCGTCCATGGGGCGGATCTCCCCGTATGGGACCAGCCCCAGCTTGATGAGGGCCTGGAAGCCGTTGCAGATGCCCAGCATCAGGCCGTCCCGGTCCCGAAGCAGGTCATGGATCGCATCGGTCAGCCGGGGGTTGCGCAGGAAGGAGGCGATGAACTTGCCGGAGCCGTCGGGCTCGTCGCCGCCGGAGAAGCCGCCGGGCAGGACCACCATCTGGCTGCGGCGGATGGCCTCTTCAAGGGCCTGAGCGGACTGGGCCAGCAGGTCGGTGGACAGGTTGCGGACCACCACGATCTCGGGCTGGATGCCCGCCCGCAGGCATGCCTGGGCGGTGTCATATTCGCAGTTGGTGCCGGGGAAGACAGGGATGACCGCCCGGGGCCGGGCCGTCCGGCTCTGGCAGACGATGGGGGCTCGCTCCCCGCAGGAGATGGCCTCCACTTTTTCCGTCTTTCCCGCCCGGGTGGGATACACCTGCTCCAGCACCCCTTCGTTCCGCTCCAGCAGCTCGGCAACGGAGGCGGTGTCCTCCCCGATGGTAATGACCGGCTCCTGGGTGGTGGTGCCGATGCGCCAGGCCATGCCGGGGAGGAACTCCTCCCCTTCCAGCTCAAACACGATGGCGCCGGAGCAGGGGCCGTACCAGGGAGCGGCGGCATCCACATCGGCCTGGAAGCCGATGGAGTTGCCGAAGGACATCTTCATCACCGCCTCGGCCACGCCGCCGGCCTCCACCGCCCAGGCGGCCTTCACCTTGCCCTGGCGGCACAACTGGTGGAAGGAGTCCCAGGCAGTCTTCAGCTCCCCATAGGAGGGGAAGCCGGGCAGCAGATACACCGGGTGCCCCGCCCCCTTGAATTCGGGCGTAAGCACTTCCCCGGCCTTGGCGGGGGCGATGGCGAAGGAGATCAGCGTGGGGGGCACGTCCAGATCCAGGAAGGAGCCAGACATGGAATCCTTGCCGCCGATGGCAGCCACATCTAGCCCCAGCTGGGCGTCCATGGCCCCCAGCAGGGCAGAGAAGGGCTTGCCCCAGCGCAGGGGCTCGTCCCGAAGCTTCTCAAAATACTCCTGGAAAGTGAGGTAGGCCTGGCGGCGGTCACAGCCGGCGGCCACCAGCTTGGCCATAGAGTCCACCACTGAGGCAGCCGCACCGGTGAAGGGGTCGCGGACCATGGTGTCTGGGTCGAAGCCCCAGGCCATCACGGAGCACAGGTCGGTGCTCTGGCCGGGCAGCACGGGCAGCAGGGCGGCCATAGACTGGGCCGGGGTGCGCTGGGTGCTCCCGCCGAAGGGCATGAGCACGGAGGCGGCGCCGATGGAGCCGTCAAACCGCTCGGTCAGTCCCCGGCGGGAGGCGCACTTCAGGCTGGAGGCCATGTCCCGCAGGTCCTGGAACCGGGGGGAGGGCTGCCGCTGGGCGGCGGAGCGGTCGGGTACGGTGACAGAGGTGTGCTTGTCCGCCCCGTTGGTGTCCAGGAAAGCCCGGGACAGGTCGGCGATGGTCTGGCCCTTCCAGGTCATCACCATCCTGGGGCTCTCCGTGACCACCGCCACGGGGTATGCCTCCAGGTTTTCCGCCTGAGCGGCGGCGATGAAGCGGTCCGCGTCCTCCGGGGCCACCACCACTGCCATGCGCTCCTGGCTCTCAGAGATGGCCAGTTCGGTGCCGTCCAGGCCGTCATACTTCTTGCGTACCGCGTCCAAGTCGATGCGCAGGCCGGCGGCCAGCTCGCCGATAGCCACGGAGACGCCGCCGGCGCCGAAGTCGTTGCACCGCTTGATCATGCGGGTGACCTGGCTGTCCCGGAAGAGGCGCTGGATCTTCCGCTCCTCGGGGGCGTTGCCCTTCTGGACCTCGCTGGCCATGGTGGTGAGGGAAGCCTTGTTGTGGCTCTTGGAGGAGCCGGTGGCTCCGCCGATGCCGTCCCGGCCGGTGCGGCCGCCCAGCAGGACGACCACGTCCCCGGGGGCAGGACGCTCCCGCACCACGTTGGAGGCCGGCGCGGCGCCCACCACGGCGCCCACCTCCAGGTGCTTGGCCACATAGCCGTCGTGGTACACCTCGGCCACATGGCCGGTGGCCAGGCCGATCTGGTTGCCGTAGGAAGAGTAGCCGGCGGCGGCGGTGGTGGCCAGCTTGCGCTGGGGCAGCTTGCCCTCCATGGTCCGGTCATAGGGGGCGCGGGGGTCACCGCACCCGGTCAGGCGCAGAGCCTGATACACATAGGCCCGGCCGGAAAGCGGGTCCCGGATGCAGCCGCCGATGCAGGTGGCCGCGCCGCCGAAGGGTTCGATCTCGGTGGGGTGGTTGTGGGTCTCGTTCTTGAACATGAGCAGCCAGTCCTGCGCCTCCCCGTCCACCGTGGCGGTGACGTGGATGGAACAGGCGTTGATCTCCTCCGACTGGTCCAGGTTCTGGAGCAAGCCCCGCTTTTTCAGCACCTTGGCTCCGATGGTGGCCAGGTCCATCAGGGTCTGGGGCCGGGCCGCGGCCTTCTCCGGTCCGTACACCTCCGCTCGGGCGGTGAGGTAGCGGCGGTAGGCGGAGTCCACCGCGGGGTCCAGGATCTCCACCCGGTCGATGTGGGTGGAAAAGGTGGTATGGCGGCAGTGGTCAGACCAGTAGGTATCCACCACACGGACCTCCGTGATGGTGGGGTCCCGCTTCTCCTCATCCCGGAAATAGGCTTGGAGGAACTTCAGGTCGTCCAGGTCCATGGCCAGCCCCAGCTGGGAGAGCAGGCCGGCCAGTCCAGGCTCGTCCAGGGCGGTAAAGCCCTGGATCACGGCCACACGGTCGGGGGCCTCGTGAGTGCGGACCAGGGTGGCCGGCTTGTCCATGGAGGCCTCCCGGCTCTCTACCGGGTTGATGAGGTAGCGGCGGATCTTGTCCAGCTCCTCCTCAGTGAGCCGGCCGCCCAGCAGGTACACCTTGGCGTAGGCGATCAGGGGGCGGTCCACCCCGGCCATGAGCTGGATGCACTGGGCGGCGGAGTCGGCCCGCTGGTCGAACTGCCCTGGCAGGGCCTCCACCGCCAGGATGCGGTGGGGATACTCGGGGACGGGGAAAGTCTCGTCATACACCGCATCCACCTGGGGCTCGGAGAAGACGATGCCCTTGGCCTGCTCATAGATCGCGGGGTCGATCTGGTCGGCGTCGTAGCGGTTCAGAATGACCACAGACTCCAGGCCGCGGATGCCCAGCTGGTCCCGCAGAGCACCCAGCAGCCCCTGGGCCTCCACATCGAATCCGGTCTTTTTCTGTGAATAACAGCGCAGTACGCTCATGTCCATTCCTCCAGATATATATTATTTTTTATGTTTCGATCCGTCTGTGTGTCCCGCCCCCGGGGGAGCGGGGGCGCGCAAGGGAAACCTTTGTGGATAGTTCAGGATGGGAAAGGCGGTGGACCTCCCACGCTGGAGCGGGCGGTCAGGGGTCCAGGACCCAGTTCTCCAGCCCATGGAACACGTTGTCCCGCACTGGGTCCAGTCCGCTCAGCCGTCCCCATTGGGTCAGCACGGAGCCGTTTTTGAAGCAGATGGGGACGATGGGGGCGTTCTGAATCAGGTGGGAGCACAGTGAGGCGGCGGCAGAGGAGCGCAACTCCGCGCCCGCGGCCCGGAAGGCGGATAGCAGGCCGTCGGTGGACGGGTCGGACCAGCCGCCGTAATTCAGGCCGCCCCTCGTTCCCACCAGCTGAGTCAGATCGAAGTCGGCGGTGAGGCGCACCTCCGCCAGATACAGATCAAAGTCCCCCCGCTCCAGGGCGGCCAGATAGTCGGTCCAGGAAAGGCGCTCCAGAGAGATGGACACTCCGGCCCCTGAGAGCTGGTCCACAATGCGCTGGGCGGCGGCCACCTTGCTGCTGTTCTCGCTGTTCACCAGAAAGACCAGCCCGTCGCTGCCCAGCTGCTGCCCTTCCAGACCCTTCACCAGATCGTCGGGGGAGTAGTCCGCGGAGTCTGACAGCAGTTGGTGGTACAGCGGGCTGTCAGGGTGGATGGGCAGCGCTGTGGGGACGGCGTGGTGGGCAAAGGAGATCTCCGCAATGGATCGCCGGTCGATGCCCCGGGACAGGGCACGCCGCAGCTGGGCGGAGCGGAAAGGTCCCCGCTGGGTGTTGAAGCCCAGATAGATCAGATTGGTGGTGCTGTAATCCCATGCCTCATAACTGCCGGAGTAGCCCAGGCTGTTGGTGCCAGTGAGGTCGGCATCCAGCAGGGTGATGTCCCCGGCGTCAAAGGAGGAGATCAGGTCGTCCGCCTGCCCCACCGAGGCTAAATGGATGGTCTGGAATGGGAGGGACCTGCCCTGCCACCAGCCGGAGCGGGCAGTGAGGACGGTCTCCCCTGTTGCCTCCTCCGTCAGCACATAGGGGCCGGTCCCCAGGGGGCGGTCCCCGTCTCCCAGGGCAATGGGGATGTCCAGCAGAACCGGCAGCGCCCCGTTGGGGGTGGAAAGAGTGACGGTCACCGTCCCCTCTCCGGCGGCCACCGACCGCACGCCCCCCAGCCGCTGGGCGTAGTGGGAGTCCGGCGCCATAGCGTCCCGGAGGGCCTGGGCGGCAACCGTCCCCGTCAGGGGGGTGCCATCGGAAAAGGTGATCCCCTCCCGCAGGGTGAAGGTCCAGGTCAGCCCGTCCTCGCTGACGGTGTAACCGCTGCACAGCAGGGGCTGGGCCTGAAAAGAGGCGTCCACCGAGAAGAGCCCCTCATAGAGCAGGGAGCCCAGAGTCAGATTTGCCCGGTTGGCCGCCCGGGCGGGGTGGAGCGTGTACTCGGGGTAAAAGGCGAGGGTAAAGGGGATAGAGGCGGGGATGGCCTGCTCCTCCTTCGCCGCAGAGGAGAAGTCCGTGCCGGAGGCGGAAGGGGGCTCCGCCTGGCCGCAGCCGGCAAGGGACAGGGCCAGCGCCGCGCTGAGAAGCAGCAGGAAAATACGCCGACGACCCATGGGGAACCTCACAGTCATAAAAGTTGGATAATGGCGGCCATGCTGCCCCGCCGCTCCCCCATCACCCGATGAGACCAGAAGCGGTCGGTGCGGCAGGCGGTGCAGTCCGGGCAGAGGGCGATGTGCTCCGGTGAGAGCCCCGCACGGCGGAGCCAGAGGGCGTTGGCCCCCTTCAGGTCCACGTGCCAGCGCCCGTCCTCCGCCGGGCGTATGCAGGTCTCCGCCTGACTGCCCAGCCCATCCCGGAGGGCACCAGGCACGTCGTCGCGGGTCAAAAAGCAGCAGGGGGAGATCCCAGGCCCGATGGCGGCCCGGATATGTTCCGGGCGGCAGCCGTAGTCCTCCCGCATCCGGAGGGCGGCCCGGGCTGCGATGCCCAGGGCGGTCCCCCGCCAGCCGGCGTGGACAGCAGCAGCGCAGCGGCGCACCGGGTCCAGCAGCAGCACGGGGATGCAGTCGGCGGAAAAGATGGTCAGGCACAGGCCGGGCTCGTCCGTGATAAGGCCGTCCGCCTCATACACGCCGGGCTCAGCGGAGCTGGACATCACATCTCTCAGGGTGACGGGCCGCACCAGATCCCCGTGGACCTGATGGTTCTTCACCAGGGCGGCGGGGTCGGCCCCCGCCGCAGAGCAGAAGCGGCGGAAATTCTCCGCCACCCGTTCCGGGGCGTCCCCCCGGTTAGCACCCAGGTTCAGGCTGTCCCAGGGAGCGGGAGAGACGCCGCCCAGCCGGGTGGAGAAGCCATGGGCGCAGACGGATGGATCAAAGCCGCCACAGGCGTAAAACGGGACGCTCTGACAGGTGCGCAGGGTGACCTCCATAGGTGTGCCCCTCCTTTGCCGAGATGTAAAGACCTTAGCACTTTATTGTATCCTAAAATCCTCCGTCTGACAACCCGTTACAAGGGAGAAAAGAGGGCACGTTTTCCTGGCGGGGCGGGCGCTTTTCCCAATGGGGCGCTCCGGCGTGCTGCTGCCCGGGACCTGCCCCGCAGCCGGAAGCGGGCGCCCTGCACAGGGGCCGGAAGGAATATCACCCTGCAGGCCCCTGTGCCCCTGTGGGGCGGTCGCCTCCTATGGACCTCTGCAAAGCATCTTTCCGGCGGCCGGCCTGTGCGGCCGCTCAAAAGTACTTGAGCCCCGGCGGTGTCACCGCCGGGGCTCTCTGGCTCACAGGGCGCAGTGGAAGGTGCGCTTGATGACCTCCTCCTGCTGCTCTCGGGACAGGCGGTTGAAGTTGACCGCGTAGCCCGAGACACGGATGGTGAGACTGGGATATTTCTCCGGGTGTTCCATGGCGTCCTCCAGGGTGGCCCGGTCCATCACGTTCACGTTCAGGTGGTGGGCCCCCTGGCAGAAGTAGCCGTCCAGAATGGCCACCAGATTGGCCTCCCGCTCCCCCTGGTCCCTCCCCAGGGCGTGGGGAACGATGGAGAAGGTGTTGGAGACCCCGTCCTGGCACACGTTCCGATAGGGGATCTTGGCCACCGAGTTCAGGCTGGCCAGGGCCCCGTTCTCGTCCCGGCCGTGCATGGGGTTGGCGCCGGGGGCCAGGGGCTCTCCCAGCTTGCGCCCATCGGGGGTGGAGCCTGTCTTTTTCCCGTACATCACGTTGGAGGTGATGGTCAAGGCGGACAGGGTGTGCTTCGCTCCCCGGTAGAGGGGGTGTTTTTTCAGTTCCCGGATGAAGGTCCGCACCACGAACACCGCCTCGTCATCCGCCCGGTCGTCGTCGTTTCCGTATTTTGGGAAATCCCCCTCCGTCTCAAATTCCACCGCCACCCCGGCCTCATTCCGTACCGGCCGGACGGAGGCATAGCGGATGGCGGAAAGGGAGTCGGCGGCCACGGAGAGGCCGGCAATGCCGAAGGCGGTGAGCCGCTCCACCTGAGTGTCATGGAGGGCCATCTGGCTGGCTTCATAGGCGTATTTGTCGTGCATGTAGTGGATGATGTTCACCGTGTCCGCATACAGCTCCGCGGCATAGGAGAGCACCTGCTCATAGTTGGCCCGGACCGCTTCATAGGAGAGCACTTCGTCCAGGATGGGACGGATGCCGGGGACCACCGTCTCACCGGTGCGCTCGTCCACGCCGCCGTTGATGGCGTACAGCAGGCATTTGGCGATGTTGCACCGGGCGCCGAAGAACTGCATCTGTTTGCCCACCGCCATGGCGGACACACAGCAGGAGATGGCGTAGTCATCCCCATACACCGGGCGCATCACGTCGTCATTTTCGTATTGGATGGAGTCGGTGAGGATGGACATTTTGGCACAGAAGGCCTTGAAGGGGGCGGGGAGGTGCTCCGACCACAGCACGGTGAGGTTGGGCTCCGGGGCGCTGCCCAGGTTGCCCAGGGTGTGGAGATAGCGGAAGGAGGTTCGGGTCACCAGGGTGCGCCCGTCAATAGACATGCCGCCGATGGCCTCGGTGACCCAGGTGGGGTCCCCGCCGAAGAGCTCGTTGTACTCCGGCGTACGCAGGTGGCGGACCAGCCGCAGCTTGATGATGAACTGGTCGATCAGCTCCTGGGCCTCCTCCTCGGTGATGACCCCTGCCTCCAGGTCCCGCTGGAGGTAGATGTCCAGGAAGGTGGAGGTGCGGCCCAGGGAGGTGGCGGCCCCGTTGTTCTCCTTGATCCCTGCCAGATAGGCCAGGTAGACCGCCTGCACCGCCTCCCGGGCAGTGGCGGAGGGGCGGGACAGGTCCACCCCATACCGTGCGGCCATCTTTTTCATCTCCTCCAGGGCCCGGATCTGCTCCGAGACCTCCTCCCGCAGGCGGATGCGCTCCTCGTCCATGGGGCCGTCCAGGGCGTCCAGGTCCCGTCTTTTTTCCTCCACCAACCGGTCGATGCCGTACAGGGCAACCCGGCGGTAGTCCCCGATGATCCTCCCCCGGCCGTAGGCGTCCGGCAGGCCGGTGAGCAGGCCGGCGTGGCGGGCCTTCCGGGTGCGCTCCGGGTAAGCGTCAAAGACCCCCTCGTTGTGGGTCTTGCGGTACTGGGAGAAGTGGTCCTCGATCTCCGGGTCCAGGCGATAGCCGTACTGCTCCAGGGCGGACCGGGCCATCCGGGTTCCGCCGTACAGGTTGACGATGCGCTTGAGGGGCGCGTCGGTCTGAAGGCCCACGATGACCTCGTTCTCCCGGTCGATATAGCCGGGGGCAAAGCTGTCGATTCCGGAGACGATGTGGGTCTCCACATCCAGCACGCCCTTCCGCAGCTCCTGGCGCAGCAGGTCCTCACACCGCTCCCACACCGCCCGGGTGCGCCGTGTGGGGCCGGTAAGAAAGCTGCCGTCTCCCTCGTAGGGGGTCCAGTTCTTCTGAATAAAGGAGCGCACATCGATGCTGCGCTGCCACTCGCCGCCATGAAAGCCCTTCCATGCCTGATTTTCCATCTTCATACCGCTCTTCCTTTCTCCGCAGTTGTGGTGTAGGGAGCAAAAAATTCCCGCTCCAGCCGCCGGCACAGATCCCGGTCCATTGGGGGTGTACCTGCCAGAGGGTCGGTCCGTTCCAGAGCCTCATACTTGTGGGCCCCCAGCTTGTGGAAGGGCAGCAGCTCTACACGCTCCACATGGGGCAGGGTGTCCACATAGGCCCGCAGTCCCTCCAGGTGGGCCCGGCTGTCGGTGAGGCCGGGGACCACCACGTGGCGGACCCACATGGGGGTGCCCGCCCGGCGCACTGCTTCTACAAAGTCCAGGGTGGCGGCCATGTCCCCGCCGGTGACTGCCTTGTAGCCCGCCGGCTCATGGTGCTTCACATCATAGAGCGCCAGGTCGGTGTGGGCCAGGATCTCCCCATAAATTCCCCTTCCGGCTCCCGAGGTGTCCAGACAGGTATGGACACCCTCCGCCTTCAGCCGCCTGAGGCACGCCAGCAGAAAGTCCGGCTGGGCCAGAGGCTCGCCGCCGGAGAAGGTCACGCCCCCGCCGGAGCGGTCAAAGTAACTGCGGAAGCGCAGCAGCCTGCGGACCAGCGTGCCGTCCTCCACCGGCCGGCCGCCCCCGCACTGGGTGTCGGGGTTGTGACAGTAGCGGCACCGCAGGGGGCAGCCCTGGAGAAAGACCACTGCGCGCACCCCTGGACCGTCCACCAGCCCCATGCTCTCCATGGAGTGGATATATCCCGTCATCCTGTTTCCTCCTTGCTTTTCTGTGATGGCGGGGCAAAAAAGGGCGCAAAAAAGCCGCCCCTCCGGGCCCCTTCAGCGCCCAGACGGTCGGCATGGTGACGATCATACTCCCTGTGGTTTCACTCCACTTCCGTCAGTCATATGATCCACATCCACAATACAGCAGAGACCCGCCTCCTGTCAAGAGGCGGGTCCCCGTTTCTACTTTTTCCACAAATCAGCTGGGCCGGGGGAAGGAGTTCCTGTATCTTGCGGCCGCCGGCTCACCGGCGCAGGGGGGTGCTGTCCGGGTCCTCCCGCCGGGCCACCCTGACTACCACGCTGGTCAGGGCAAACAGGGCGATGGCGTTGGGGATGACCATCAGGTTGTTGAACATATCGGTCAGCTCCCACACCAGGTCGTTGGACATCGTGGTGCCCAGGAAAATGAAGATGAGGGCGACCACGGTATAAATAGTGGTGCACAGCTTGGGGGACTTCTTTCCAAACAGGTAGATCACGTTGATCTTACCAAACAGGTTCCACCCCAGCACGGTGGAGAAGGCGAAGAAAAACAGGCAGATGGCCACGAACTTGGCGCCCAGCCCGGCCCCCATCACAGTGCCGAAGGCGGTCTGCGCCAGGTTGGTCTTGTCCAGAACCTCAGTCACCCCGCCCACGTAGCCGCCAGCCAGAGGGCCGTCGGCGGTGTAAAGGGTGGAAATGATGACCAGTGCGTTCAGGGTGAGGACCACGAAGGTGTCGATGAACACGCCGACCATGGCCACCACGCCCTGATCGTGGGGGTCGGTCACATTGGCCTGGGCGTGGGCGTGGGGGGTGGAGCCCATGCCGGCCTCGTTGGAGAACAGGCCCCGCTTGGCGCCCTGGCTGATAGCGGTCTTCAGGGCGGCGCCGAAGCCGCCGCCGATGATGGCCTGTGGCTGGAAGGCGTACTGGAAGATCATGGAAATGGTGGCAGGGAGGTACTGGATACGGGCGATAAGCACCACCAGGCCGCCCAGCAGGAAGATGGCCGCCATGACAGGGACGATCTTCTCCGTGACAGAGGCCAGACGCTGTACGCCGCCCAGGAAGATGATGGCGCAGATGACCACCAGCACGATGCCCACCACCCAGGATGGGACGCCGAAAGCGGTCTGGAATGTGGAGCCGATGGAGTTGGACTGGACCATGCAGCCCATGAAGCCCAGGGCCAGGGTGATGGCCACGGCGAAGAAACCAGCCAGGAACTTGCCGAAAGCGCCCTGGAAGGCGGTGGTGATGTAGTACACCGGTCCGCCGTGAATATTGCCCTCCTGGTCTACCCTGCGGGTCTTGATGGCCAGAGTGGCCTCAGCGTAGATGGTGGCCATGCCGAAGAAGGCGATGATCCACATCCAGAAGATGGCCCCCGGTCCGCCGGTGAGGATGGCTCCGGCGGAGCCCACGATGTTGCCGGTGCCCACCTGAGCGGCGATGGCGGTGGCCAGGGCCTGGAAGGAGCTCATGCCGCTGGCATGCTTTTTGCCCCGCAGGGTCAGGTTGCCGAATACCTTCCGCATGCCCTCGCCGAAGCAGCGCACCTGAACGAAGCGGGTCCGGATGGAGTACCACAGGCCCACCGCAATGAGCAGGAAGACCAGGATGTAGCTGGACAGGTAGTTGTTGATGTTTACAACGATGGGATAGAGCGTGGCTTCTAAGGATTCCAACATAGTGTTTTCTCTCTCCTTTGGGACAAAAAATGGACCGTGGAGCAGGCTCCGCGGTCCGTCGCATAGGGCGAGGAAAAACTCCCTCGCCGCGGTCCGTTCCTGGACTGCGGCAAGGCAGTTCATCGTCTCTGTCCTTTTGCCTGAGAGATTGGCGAAAGCGTCCCCGCTTCCGTCTTGCACCTTCGGCACCCGATCGTCGAGCTTCTCCAGAGTCACATCCACGCGCAGTCCTCGTCCCGGCAGGGACACCTGAGAGTGTTACTCCTTCGGCAAGCCATAGCTGTTTTCCTGCGCGCTTCGTCTGTCCTATTTTGTTTTCGAGCAATACCTTAACACAGCCGCGGTCAAATGTCAACCACTGGCGTACATTTATACATATCCGGCGGATTTTCCCCCGGCACTCCCCCGGATATTGGGCATTTTCGCAGACAAAGTTTACAGTTTGGCCTTTTTTCCGGGAGAAAGGTATGATATACTGAGATGCTACGATCCATCAGGACGCCCTTTTTCCACAATGATCGAGGATCAACATCAACATCCGAGGTGTTTTCCAATGAGTCTATTTACTAAAATCTTCGGGACCTCCTCCCAGCGCGAAGTCAAGGCCATCACGCCGCTGGTGGATAAGATCGAATCTCTGGAGGAGAAGTACAAGGCCCTGACAGACCAGCAGCTGCAGGCCAAGACCCCCGAATTTAAGGAGCGTCTCCAGAACGGTGAGACGTTGGACGATATCCTGCCCGAGGCCTTTGCTGCCTGCCGGGAGGCGGCCTGGCGGGTGCTGGGCATGCGCCCCTACCGGGTCCAGCTCATCGGCGGCATCATCCTTCACCAGGGCCGCATCGCTGAGATGAAGACCGGTGAAGGCAAGACCCTGGTGGCCACCCTGCCCGCTTACCTCAACGCCCTGGCCGGAAAGGGCGTCCACATCGTCACCGTCAACGACTACCTGGCAAAGCGCGACAGCGAGTGGATGGGCAAGGTGTACCGCTTCATGGGCCTGACCGTGGGCCTGGTCATCCACGGGGTCATGGGCCCGGCCAAGAAGGCCGCCTATCAGGCGGATATCACCTACGGCACCAACAACGAGTTCGGCTTCGACTACCTGCGGGACAACATGGCCATCTACTCCAGCGAGCTGGTCCAGCGCGGCCACTCCTTTGCCATCGTGGATGAGGTGGACTCCATCCTCATCGACGAGGCCCGCACCCCCCTTATCATCTCCGGCCAGGGGGAGAAGTCCACCCAGCTCTACACCATCGTGGACCAGTTCGTCTCCCGCCTGAAGTGCCAGCGCATCGCCAAGGTGGACAACAAGGAGGAAGAGGACGTCAACCTGGACGCTGACTACGTGGTGGACGAGAAGGCCCGCACCGCCACCCTTACCGCCCGGGGCATCGCCAAGGCTGAGCAGGCCTTCAACATCGAGAACCTGGCCGACCCGGAGAACACCACCCTCTCCCACCACATCAACCAGGCCATCAAGGCCCACGGCGTGATGAAGAGGGACATTGACTACGTGGTGAAGGACGGACAGGTCATCATCGTGGACGAGTTCACCGGGCGCCTCATGTTCGGCCGCCGGTATAACGAGGGGCTCCACCAGGCTATCGAGGCCAAGGAGCACGTGGAGGTTGCCAACGAGTCCAAGACCCTGGCTACCATCACCTTCCAGAACTATTTCCGCCTCTATGACAAGCTCTCCGGTATGACGGGCACCGCCATGACCGAGCAGGAGGAATTCGGCACTATCTATGAACTGGACATTGTAGAGATCCCCACCAACAAACCCCTGGCCCGGATCGACCGGCCTGACGTAGTCTACAAGACCGAGGCGGGCAAGCTGCGGGCCATTGTGCAGCAGATCGAGGAGTGCCATCAGAAGGGCCAGCCCGTCCTGGTGGGCACGGTGTCCATCGAGAAGTCGGAGCACCTGTCCGAGATGCTCCGGCGCAAGGGCATCGCCCACAGCGTCCTGAACGCCAAGAACCACGAGAAGGAGGCCGAGATCGTCGCCCAGGCGGGCAAGTTCGGCGCCGTCACCGTGGCCACCAACATGGCCGGCCGCGGCACCGACATCATGCTGGGCGGCAACGCCGAGTTCCTCGCTAAGGCTGACCTGCGCAAAGCGGGCATGACCGACGAGCTTATCGCGGAGGCCACCGGATTCGCGGAAACGGACAACGAGGATATCCTCAACGCCCGGAAGATGTTCACCGAGGCGGAGGCCAAGTATAAAGACGAGATCCGGGCGGAGGCGGACAAGGTCCGCACTGTAGGCGGCCTGTTCATCCTGGGCACCGAGCGCCACGAGTCCCGCCGCATCGACAACCAGCTGCGGGGCCGCGCCGGCCGTCAGGGCGACCCTGGTGAGACCCGCTTCTTCCTCTCACTGGAGGATGACATCATGCGCCTGTTCGGCTCTGAGCGAGTCATGGGCATGATGGAGAAGCTGGGGGTAGACGAGGACACCCCCATCGACGCCAAAATGCTGTCCAACGCCATTGAAAACGCACAGAAGCAGGTGGAGTCCCGCAATTTCCAGACCCGGAAAAACGTGCTCCAGTACGATGACGTGATGAACACCCAGCGGGAGGTCATCTACAAGCAGCGCCGCCAAGTGCTGGACGGCGAGGACCTCCAGCAGTCCATCCAGTCCATGCTGCGCAGCACCATTGAGAACGCCATCCGCGGCCACATGGGAGAGCAGAAGCATATGACTGCGGAGGAGTTCCGGGAGGCCACCGCTCTCTTCCACACCATGTTCCTTTTGCCGGACGAACTGCGGCTCACAGACGAGGAGCTGCAAGGCTACACTGCGGACGGGCTGGTAGATCTGGTCATGGAGAAGGCCCAGGCTGTCTATCAACGCAAGGAGCAGGAATTCACACCGCCCCTGATGCGGGAGCTGGAGCGGGTCATCATGCTGCGGGTGGTGGACGAGTACTGGATGGACCAGATCGACGCCATGAATGACCTCAAGCAGGGCATCGGACTGCGGGCCTACGCCCAGACTGACCCCGTTGTAGCCTACAAAAAGGAAGGCTACGAGATGTTCGAGCAGATGATCGCTGCCATCCAGGAGGAGACCCTGCGCCGCCTGTTCCTGGTGCGCATCCAGCGCAAGGCGCCTGATGCCCCCGCCCCGGAGATCAAACGGGAACGGGTGGCCAAGATCACCAGCGAGTCAGGCGCCAGCGACGGCACGGTCAAAAAGCAGCCGGTAAAAAAGGCGGTCAAGATCGGCCGCAACGACCCCTGCCCCTGCGGCAGCGGCCTGAAGTGGAAAAAGTGCACCTGCAAGGAGTATCACAGCGAGCAGCAGTAAGAACCCACACAAAAGCAGTGGACCCGTATCTGGAGCAAGGCGGCATAGGCGCACAGCTTATGCCGCCTTGCTGTGTACCAGCCTTTGACGATCAGGAGGAAAAGGAGAGCACAGATGGAACAGACAGATCTGATCCGCAGGGCCCGCTATGGCCCCAATACAATTTTGGCAGCCGGGATGTCCAGGGCGCTGAACACGGCGCTGAATTCGGCGGAAAGTGAGCTGCTCCTCCTGGTCCTGATCCTGGACCGGGACAGCGGACGCATCCTGGACGCAGAGTGCAACATCATCCTGGGCATCAACAGTGACTACATCGCATCCCTCCTGGTGGGGCGGAACTTTTACCAGGAGCTGGACGAGATCATCCTGTCCATCCAGCAGCAGTATTTCGGCCCGGGTCAGCGGGCGCTGATTGTCTGTCTGAAGGATGCGTACTCCAAGATGAGGGCTCGCAGCCCCCGTTCCCTGCCGCTCCGAAAGTAGGGCCGGCGCTCTCTCGCTCTGTCTGATTGGTAAAAAACGACAGTAGAACGGGAACGGGATTTTGCTTTTTGCACAATTTCTGTTGACAAGAGCGATCTTTTTTATTATAATTCAGGCATATAATCCGTTCCGCTTCCCAGCGGGCCAAGGGGGCTGGAGGGTATATGTCCGATTTCCCTTCGGGGGCCATCTGTGTCGTTGGCCTGGCCAAGGTGGCGAACCAGAACCCGATCCACAGCGTGCACCGCGCCCTGGCTGGCTCTTTTATCGTGGACCCCTCCAGCGGCCTGGTGTATGATGTCCAGTTTGACACAGTCTGCCAGATCACCAGCGATTTTCTGGCGTCCCTGCTCATTGGTCTCAGCCTCCACACGGACCTGGAGGAGATGATCTCCCGGGTCCAGAGCCGCTACTTCGGCGACTCCCGCCGGGCTATCACCGTCATCCTACGGGATGTGGCTGCCCGCCTGAGGGAGTGCCAGGGGGGCGGGTACAACTGAATCTTTCTTTATTTATGGTGTTGGAGGTCTCCCCTCCAACAGCCGAATAAATAGGGACCTGTTTGATTGCCTGCTGGCAGCCAAGGGGGTCCCTTTGTTTTTTTAGAAATAGGCCTGGGAAACGCTCCAGGCAGAGGCAGGCCCCGGGAGGTGTATGTTGAAATGTTGCCATGAAAATGTGAGCGATGACCCCATCCCTGTCCCCGCATATCTTGTCTGCCTGTGCCGGTAAAAACAACTGTGTGAATCAAGAAAGGAGAAGCTGCCATGATCTTCAACCTTCCCCCTATCTGCGGTCTGTTTCCGCTGCTGCTGTACATCGTCCTGGCATTTAAAAAAGGGATGCATCCTCTGGTGAACGTGTCCATCTGCGCTGTTGTGGGCGCAATCATGGTGAAACAGCCCCTGAACGGCCTGGGCGCGGTGATCTACGAGTCCATGGGCTCCTTCCTGGCCCTGGTGGGATTCATCATCATGCTGGGCTCAGGACTGGGCATGGTGCTGAGAAAGACAGGCGTAGCCGCCGCCATCGTCAATGTGCTGATGCGGAAGATCGGCGTCCGTACCCAGAAGCGGGCTATGATCGCCACCATGGTCTGTTCCGTGGTGCTGGTCACCCTGCTGGGCACTTTGGCAGGTGCCAACGCCGTGATCGCCCCCATCGTGATCCCGCTGGTAGCTGCGGTGGGCATCACTCCCTCCGCGCTGGCCGTCATCTTCCAGGGCGCCGGTCAGACCGGACTGTTCCTCAGCCCCTTCTCCCCGCCTATGGTGACCCTGATGAGCATCACCGGGCTCTCCTATCCCCGCCTTTTGCTGTGTGCGGGACTGCCCGTATCCATCGTCATGTGGGTGGGCACCTTCCTCATCGCCAACAAAGTCCAGAAGGAGACCCAGGGGACGGAGAACTTCGGCCCTGACGGGGAGGCCGCTGCGGAGAACTTCCAGATGGACCCGGCCACCCGCCGCGCCACCATCGCCTTTGCGGTCACTATGGCTCTGATGGTGATCTATGGGATCGCCACCAATGGCGGCGCGTCCTTCGTGATCCTGGTGATGATTGTGGCTGCGATCATCACAGGTCTGTTTGCCAGAATGCCCGTTGGCACCATCTTTGACAGCATGATGGAGGGCTGCGGAAAAATGATGTGGCTGTTCTTCATGTTCCTCATTTTTAACCCCTTCCTGAACTTTGTCACCCAGTCCGGTGCCTTTGATGCCCTTCTCCAGCTGCTGGAGCCTCTGATCGGCCCCACCGGGAAGGTGGGCTTCACCCTGCTGACTGTGCTGGTGGGCATCTTCGGCATCAACGGTGCCGCCGTGGCCCAGGCCATGATGATCGACAGCCTGTTCAGCTCCTTCCTCCCGACCCTGGGCATTTCCATGGAGCTGTGGGGCATGATTGTCCTCATCGGTCATCAGATCACCTCATTTGCCTATCCCGGCGTGGACATGATCGGACAGATGGGACTGGCCCATGCCAGCAACATCAAGCCGATGATGAAGCTCTCGTACTTTGCCATTATACCCGGCACAGTGATCCTCGCTGTGCTGGCGTCGTTCATTCTGTAACTAGCTTTCGGAAATAGGACAGGAGGCATATTCTCATGAAACGTATCCCTCAAAATGAAATCTATCGCATCCTCTCCGGACTGGCCGGGACGGTGGGCCTCTATGTGGAGGACTGCCAGTCCGGCGAGATCTTCACCATCAACCCGGAGCATGTGTTTCCCTCGGCCAGCGTCATCAAGGTCCCTATGCTGGCCCTTCTCATGCGGGACGCACAGCAGGGGCTGGTGGACCTGGACGCCCCCCGCACCATCGACCCCCGCAACCGGGTGGGCGGGACCGGCATCCTGTGTGAGCTGGGCACCGATTACACCCCTTCCCTGCGGGATCTGGCCAAGCTGATGATCGTACTCAGCGACAACATCGCCACCAATGAGATCATGGATGTGATCGGAATGGAGCGGTTCAACAGCTTCTGCCGGGAGATGGGCTATCAGAATATTACCCTGATGCGGAAAATGATGGATTTTGAAGCCATCCAGCAGGGAAAGAACAACTACATGTGCGCCGGGGAGACTGGGCGTCTGCTTTCTGCTATCTCCCGGGGCGAATTCGTCAATCCGGAGATCTCCCAGACCATCTTCGATATCATGGCATCTCAGCAGTGCCGCAACAAGCTGCCCGCCCTTCTGCCGGCAGTTGCCTCCTACTCCGGCTCCAAGTCCGCCATCCCGGAAGGGCAGGTCCTGGTGGCCAACAAGACAGGCGACCTGGTGGGCATCCAGCACGACGTGGGCATCTTTGAGCTGCCTGACGGCCGCCGCTACCTGATTGCCATGTTCACCGGGGATCTGGAGAACGACAGCGCGGGCATCGCCGCCATCTCCCAGGTCTCCCTGGCGGTGTATCAGGCCCTTCGGGACTGACCGCCGCCCTCTGCGCCCTATGCGGCGGGGGGGGGGGGGGCGGGGGCGCGGGCGGGGGGGGGGG
>NZ_JANGBZ010000037.1:0-29209 GCF_024462915.1 Clostridium sp. DFI.5.61 | reverse complement strand
CCCCCCCCCCCCCCCCCCCCCCCCCCACACTTGCAGCCTGAGAGGTGTTTTCCCCGACGCACATGTCGCCGGGGAAAACAGATCAGAACTGGATTCGCGCCTGCGGGCGCGAACTCTGCGAGGCTTGTTCGTAAACTGATTAGCACCGCCCGTAGGGCACAGCTGCTCAGCTTGCGGATCAGGCGGCCCCGCGATTAGGGCAGGAAACTCAGCTCCAGGCCCCGGAAGGCGGCGTAGGCCCCCGCCTCACGCTCCAGGGCCCGAAGCGCTCCAGGAGAGAGGGGCTCCCACAGGGACAGGGAGAACTCTAGTCGTCCCTGTACCGCTTTTCCGGTCCAGATGCCGGCCACGCGCCCATCCTTCAGAACGGCGCCGGGGTTGGAGACCGTCCGCCAGACCTGGCGCTGGCGGGCGGGGTCCTCCAGGACCAGGGCTCGGTCCCGCAGGTCCAGATAGGGGTCGTGGGGCCCCAGCAGGATCAGGCGGCCGGGCTGCTCCGGCGGAGCGGTGAGGCTGTCCCGGTCCCGGATCAGGGCCCAGCGGGTCCGGCCCAGCACCCGGACCGGTTCCATCTCCTCTGCGGCGGCGGACCAGAGCCGCTTCGCCTGTTGGGGAGAGCTGCCCAGCCAGGCCTGGAGATCGGCGGGGGCGGCGGGGCCGTAGCAGTGGAGAAATCTCCGCACCAGCTCCGCCTCCCCCTGAGGGCAGGGGGAGGGCTCCCGGCCCAGCCAGCGGCGGAAGGAGGTAAAGGTGGGACTGTTCTCCTCCCGGCGGCCGAACACCACCAGAGAGGCAAAGGAGCAGGGGCGGAGGAGAAAGGAGACAGCGGCGCCTCCCACGGTCTGCCTGTCAGGGCGGCCGTACATGGAGGGGGAGTCCCACAGGGCCCGCTGTTCCGGCGGGAGCTGCGCCCCGACCCGGTCAGCCAGCAGCTGGTCCAGGGCCTCCTTGCTGCGGACGGTGGTCCCGTCCAGGCAGCGGGCGGCCTCCCGCACCCGGGCGTGGGCCTCGTCGAAGGACATGCCGACAAAGTCCAGGGCCGCGGTGATCCCCCGGGTGTAGATCCAGGGACACTCCCCCTCCCGGGCCAGAAGGGGGGAGAGAAAGACGCCGCTCTCCCCGGCGGGAAAGACCAGGGGCACGCCCCGGATGCTCCAGGCCTGGAGCAGGGCCCGGTCCCGGTACAGGGCGTCTCGGAGGAGGGGGAGGGAGCAGCCCTCCAGGCGCTGGAAGAGGGCAGTCTCCCACCCGCCGGGCGGGGAGTTCTGGAGCCCGCAGGCCCCCGCAGCCTCCAGTATCCGGCTGGCGGGATACCGGCGGTCCAGATGGTGGGCCCGCAGCCGGTGGGCGCGGACCTGTTCCGGGGTGATGTCCATGGGAAAGGACCTCCCTTGTCTCGTCGTTGGTCCCATTATACCCCGGAGGAGGCAAAAAAGCAAAAAACCCGGCCCGCTCTGCGGGCCGGGAAAAGAAGTGGGGATTCAGCGCTCCAGGGCGGTCCGCATGGAGGACAGGGCCCCGGTCCGCCCCAGGGCGGCAACCAGGATGCCGGCCAGAATGGCACCGGCCACAGTGGAGATGAGGAAGGGGACGATGTAGGCGTAGAAAGCCACCGTGGCGGCGTCTGCGCCGGTAAACAGGATGGCCACGGGATAGGCGGCCAGGCCGCCGATGATGCCGGTGCCGAAGACCTCCCCCACCAGGGTGGCGGGGAGGTTCCGTGTCTTCCAGAACACCAGTCCGCACAGCAGGGCGCCGCACATGCTGCCTGGGAAGGCCATGATCGTGCCAAGCCCCAGCAGGTTTCGGATCAGGCTGGCGCCGAAAGCCACCCCGACTCCGTACCAGGGGCCCAGCAGGACAGCGCACAGGACGTTGACCATATGCTGGATGGGGGCGCACTTGCTGGCCAGGACGGGGAAAGTGAACAGGCTACCCACCACCGCCACGGCGCACAGAATGCCGGCAATGGCCAGCTTTTTGGTGTTGCTCTGATTCATGGGAAAGTGCTCCTTTCAAAATGGATGGGGAAACACACAAAAGCAGACAGCGTCTCCCCTTTTTCCGGCCCCGAGGGGCCACAAATCGGGTCCCGGAAGGACAGACAGGGTCCTCCCTGGGTTCGGTCGGGGCTTACTGGCCCCCTCTCACGCCGGAACACGGCTTCCCATCGCTGCTGTATGCGGCCCGGGCACAGGGCGCTCCCCCTCTGCCCGCTCCCGGCCAGGCCGGGGCGCCGATGTGTCTCCTCACGCTCCCTTCGGAAAGGATCAAAAAACGGGGTGCCCGGTGGGCACCCCGTCTGGTCACGGCCAGCATGACTCCCTACGGTGGCATGACCCACATCAGGTGAAGGGTCGAAGCGCTCAGCTTCCTCTCAGCCCGCTGCCGCAGGCTCCCCTGTCTTTTGCAACTGTATTATGGGCCCGGAGGCCCGGTTTGTCAAGAAAAATTTTCGGACCCTGGCGCGGCGGACCCTGGAGGGAAGGAGAAGGCCGTCTGTCAGACCTCCCGCTGTCCCTCTAGGATCTCCATGAACTCCCGCCCGGTGATGGTCTCGTGCTCATAGAGGTACTGGGCCAGCTGGTGGAGCTTTTCCTCGTTGGTTTTCAGCAGGTCCATGGCCTTCTGGTACTGGGTATCCACCATCTCCGTCACCTTCCGGTCGATGCGGGCCTGGGTCTCCGGGGAGCAGGCCAGGGCAGCATCCCCGCCCAGGTACTGGTTGCTCACCGTCTCAAAGGCCACGAAGCCGAACTCGCCGCTCATACCGAAGCGGGAGATCATGGACCGGGCCAGCTTGGTGGCCTGCTCGATGTCGTTGGAGGCCCCGGTGGTGATGGAGTGGAAGACCAGCTCTTCGGCGGCCCGGCCGCCGGTATAGGTGGCGATCTTGTTCAGCAGCTCATCCTTAGACATGAGGAAATGGTCGCCGTCGTCCACCTGGAGAGTATAGCCCAGCGCGCCGGAGGTGCGGGGAATGATGGTGATCTTCTGCACCGGGGCGGAGTGGGTCTGGAGGGCGGCTACCAGGGCGTGGCCCGTCTCGTGGTAGGCCACGATCTTCTTCTCCTGGTCGGAGAGCACCCGGCTCTTCTTCTGGTATCCTGCGATGACCACCTCCACGCTCTCCTGCAAGTCCTCCTGAGTGGCGTAGGGGCGGCCTGCCCGCACCGCCCTCAGAGCGGCCTCGTTGACGATGTTGGCCAGCTCTGCGCCGGAGGCCCCGGCAGCGGTCTTGGCAATGGGTTCGAAGTCCACGTCCTCCGCCAGACGGATCTGCTTGGCGTGGACCTTCAGGATATCGATGCGGCCCTGAAGGTCGGGCAGCTCCACCGGGATGCGCCGGTCGAACCGGCCGGGGCGCAGCAGGGCGGGGTCCAGGCTGTCTGGGCGGTTGGTGGCGGCCAGCACCACCACGCCCTTGGAGCCGTCAAAGCCGTCCATCTCGGTGAGCAGCTGGTTCAGGGTCTGCTCCCGCTCGTCATTGCCGCCGATCTGGCCGTCCCGCTTCTTGCCGATGGTGTCGATCTCGTCGATGAACACGATGCAGGGGGCCTTGTCATTGGCCTGCTTGAACAGGTCCCGCACCTTGGCGGCACCCCGGCCCACGAACATCTCCACGAACTCGCTGCCGGCAATGGAGAAGAAGGGCACGTTGGCCTCGCCGGCTACCGCCTTGGCCAGCAGGGTCTTGCCGGTGCCCGGAGGGCCTACCAGCAGGGCGCCTTTGGGCAGCTTGGCGCCGATCTGGCGGTACTTCTCCGGGTCGTGGAGGAAGTCCACGATCTCGCTGAGCAGTTCCTTGGCCTCGTCCTCGCCGGCCACGTCGGCAAAGCGGATTCCAGTGGATGAGGGGACATACATCTTGGCATTAGAGCCGCCGCCCATGCCGAACATCATGCCGTCGCCGCCCATGGATTTTTTCATCCGTCTGTTGATGAACCAGCCGATGAGCAGGAAGGGGAGCAGGGGCAGGACCCAGCCCACCAGGATGGAGGTGAGCAGGCCGGGCTGGGTGTCGATCTCCTGGAACTGGGCCCCATTCTCATAGAGGCGCTGGGTCCGGTCAGGGTCGTTGGTGGCGGTGGTGCGGTAGACCTTCTCGTTGGTCTTGTCGGTAAAGGTGATCTCATCCCCCTCGATTTGGACCTGGCCCACATTCTGCTCATAGGTCATGGACATGAACTGATCGTAAGTCACATCCTGGACCGGGGTCTCCAGCATGGCGGGGAACAGGGTCAAGTTCAGCACCATCAGAATGAGCAGAGCCACCAGGTAGTAATAGACCAGAGGCTTTTTAGAGGGCTGCTTCACTTCTTTCATAGCGGTTTCCCATCCTTTTTCATCAAAATGTGTGGAATCGAATCGGACTGGCTGAGTACGGTGCGCACATTGTGCTCTATCTTCTGAGCGATCTTCTCCATCTGCTGCTGTTCCTCCAGGGTGACATCCTGGAGCAGCAGACAGAAGAACGCCTCTCCTGCCCGACGGACCTCTTCGCTGAAAGGCCGGGCAGGGGACAGGAGTCGGAGATGCTGGATCCGCCGGTCCCGGGGGTCGGGCAGCGCCTCCAGCCATCCCCGACGCACCAGACCCTCCGCCGCCCGGGAGACGGCGGATTTTTTCAGCAGCTGAGTCTCGCAGATGTCCCGGGCGGTGTCCAGGGTTTTATCACAGGAGAGCAGGAACATCACCTCTGCCTCGGTGCGGGAGAGGGACCACTCCTGAGCCAGCTCGTCCAGCATCCGGCAGTAGAGGCGGCGGAAGGGCTGGCCGGTCAGGGCGGTCTCCAAGGGGGAGAGCATAGGCACACCTCCGATAGTTCAAAAAGAAACTGTTCTGATGGGAACAGTATAGACCGGGGCGGGGGCGGCAGGGTGAATGGAGTGTAAAAAATATTTGTATAAATTATGAATTCTCCAGGCGGGACTTGCCCTTGAAAAGAGGGGAAAAGTCGGCTACAATTAGGTCCAGTGTGAGAGATCATTATCGTGAGGAAGTGAGACCTGTGTCAGAACACAGTGGATCGGGGGAGCGGACCCTGTATGACCTGACCCCCGGAGAGAGCGGGATGATCCTGTCGGTGGGCAACCAGTCCGGGGCGGTGAAGCGCCGCCTGGTGGACATGGGGCTGACTCCCGGGACTGTGGTGAAGGTGACCAAGATCGCCCCTCTGGGCGACCCCCTGGAAGTGAGCCTGCGGGGGTATGAGATGTCCCTGCGCCGGGCGGACGCGGCCCAGATCCGGATGGGACAGCCCAGGAGGACGGAGCGGGGCGGGACCGCCCGGGGTGCCATGACCCGGCACGTGACCGACCCGGAGACCGCCCGCCGCCAATTGCGGGACCACGAGCACGAGCTCCAGGAGCACGGGGGGAGCTATGACCCCACTGCCCACGACACCCGGCCCATGCGGGTGGCTTTGGCGGGCAACCCCAACTGCGGCAAGACCACCCTCTTCAACGCCTTGACCGGCTCGAACCAGTATGTGGGCAACTGGCCCGGAGTGACGGTGGAGAAGAAGGAGGGCACCGCCCGTCTGGGCGACAAGACCCTGACCATCGTGGACCTGCCGGGCATCTACTCCCTGTCTCCCTACTCCATGGAGGAGATCGTCGCCCGGGATTTCATCATCGGGGAGGCCCCTGACTGCATCATCGACATCGTGGATGCCACCAACCTGGAGCGCAACCTGTACCTTACCGTCCAGCTGCTGGAGCTGGAGCGGCCCACGGTGCTGGCCCTGAACTTTATGGACGAGGTGGCCAAACGGGGGGACCAGATTGATGTGGAGCGGCTGTCCAAGGAGCTGGGCATCCCAGTGGTCCCCATCACCGCCCGCACCGGGGAGGGGCTGGAGGAACTGCTCCACACCGCCCACCGGCAGATGCACCTGGGCTGCACCGTAGAGCCCGACGACCTGTACGACGCCTTTACCCACGACATCCACCACCGGATGGGGGAGCTGCTCCACGACTACGCCTATGCCGCCGGCCTGCCCGCCCACTGGGCCTCCATCAAGCTGCTGGAGGGGGACGAGCTGGTGGAGCGGGCACTGGCCCTGCCTGAGCCGGTGCAGGAGCAGCTGGACCGGGTGGTGGCGGAATACGAAAGCGCCAGTGACCTGGGTGACCGGGAGACCCTGGTGGCGGACAGCCGCTACCAGTACATCGAGCGGGTGGTAGCCGCCTCAGTGACCAAGGGGCAGAAGCCGGGGGAGCTGACCCTCAGCGAGAAGGTGGACAAGGTGGTGACGGGGAAATATCTGGCCCTGCCCCTGTTCCTGTGCGCCATGCTGGTGATGTTCGTCATCACCTTCGGCCCCTTCGGCTCCTGGCTGTCCAATCTGGTGGCGGCGGGCATCGACACATGCTCCGCCGCGCTGGAGGAGACTCTGCTGGGGGCGGGGGTGTCCCAGGTACTGGTGAGCCTGATCTGTGAGGGCATCATTGCCGGCGTGGGGGGCGTGCTCTCCTTCCTGCCCCAGATCGCTCTGCTGTTCTTCTTCCTGTCCTTTCTGGAGGACATCGGCTATATGTCCCGGGCGGCCTTCATCATGGACCGCCTGCTGCGGCGCTTCGGCCTGAGCGGGAAGGCGTTCATTCCCATGCTCATGGGCTTCGGCTGCTCGGTGCCCGCCATCATGGGTGCCCGGACCATGGAGAACGAGAAGGACCGGCGGATGACCATCCTGCTGGTGCCCTTTATGAGCTGCTCCGCCAAGCTGCCGGTGTACGGGCTGCTCTCCTCGGCTTTCTTTGGACCCTGGGCCGGGCTGGTGGTCTTCGGCCTGTATGTCATCGGCATGGCGGCGGGCATCCTGTCCGGCCTGCTGTTCAAGCATACCCTCTTCGCCGGGGAGCCCGCCCCCTTTGTGCTGGAGCTGCCCCCTTACCGCCTGCCCTCCCTGCACAACATGCTCACCCATGTGTGGCAGAAGGTGAAGGGCTTCCTCATCAAGGCGGGCACCCTGATCCTGCTGATGAGCATCCTGCTCTGGCTGCTCCAGTCCTTTGACTTCTCCCTGCATATGGTGGAGAACGAGGCGGACAGCATGCTGGGTGCCCTGGGCAGCGTCATCGCCCCCATTTTCAAGCCCCTGGGCTTCGGCTTCTGGCAGGCGGCGGTGGCTCTGCTCACCGGCCTGATCGCCAAGGAGATGGTGGTCAGCTCCCTGTCCATGTTCTACGCTTTCCCGCTCACTGCCACCGGCGCCCAGGTGGCGGCGGCCATGACGGGGTTCACCCCCCTGTCTGCCTTCTCTATGCTGGTGTTCATCCTGCTGTACGTCCCCTGCGTGGCGGCGGTGTCTACGCTGGCCAAGGAGATGAACAGCACGAAGTGGACCCTGTTTTCCATCGGGTGGCAGCTGGGGGTGGCCTATGTGGCCTCTCTGCTGGTCTACCAGGTGGGGAGTCTGTTCCTATAATTGCTCAAGGAGAAGATGCCCATGATACGACTGATCGCGCTGGACCTGGACGGGACCCTGCTGGACCCGGCGGGCCGGATCACCCAGGCGTCCAAGGATGCCATCGCCCGGGCCCGGGCGGCGGGGGTGCGGGTGGTGCTGAATACGGGACGCCCGATCCAGGAGGCGGTTTGGTTCGCCGGGGAGGCGGGCTGCGATGCGCTGCTCTCCTGCCTGGGGGGCGCCGCCGTGGTGGACGGTGTCCGGGGGGAGACCCTGCGCCGCTGGGACATGCCGGAGGAGTCGGGCCGCCGGGCGCTGGAGCTGTGCCTGGGCCGGGAGATCGAGCTGATGATCTTTGCCGGGGAGGAGATCGTGGTGGACCCCTTTTCCAAGGAATCCCTTTCCCGGACCTACCCCTTCCCCATCTTCCACTCCGCCGCCGTGGTGGCGGAGGACCCGCGGGCCTATCTGGAGGAGAGGGGGCTGCCGCTGACCAAGGTGCACGGGGACTGGAACCAGGCCCGCTACCCCCTGGAGGAGCTGGGCGCGCTGCCCGGGGTGCAGCTGACTGCCTCCAATGACCACGACTTTGAGCTGGTGCCCGACCGGGTGGACAAGGGGCGGGCCATGGCCCTGATCGCGCTGCTGTACGGCGTCCCCCTGGGGGAGACCGCCGCCGTGGGGGACAGCGACAACGACCTGTCTATGCTCCGGGCGGCGGGGCTGCCCATCGCCATGGGCAATGCCCCGGCAGCGGTGCGGGAGGCGGCCCAGCGGACCGCCCCCTCCAACCAGGAGGAGGGAGTAGCCTGGGCCATCTCCCGCTGTCTGGAGGAAAATGAGTGGGAAAGGGGAGAAAAGGGATGAATTTTGATGAATTGATCCAAAAAGAAGAGGAGGCCCTGCTCCGGGATCTGAGAGAGCTGGTCCGCATCCCCAGCGTCTCGGTCCCCGGGACGGGGCGGGCCCCCTATGGGGCGGAGTGCCGGCGGGCGCTGGACTGGTTCCTGTCCAGGGCGTCGGAGATGGGCTTCCAGACCCGGGACGTGGACGGCCACTGCGGCTGGTGCGAGTACGGGGAGGGGGAGGAGATGGTGGCTGTCCTGTGCCATCTGGATGTGGTCCCCGCCGGAGACGGGTGGCACTACCCCCCCTATGACTGTACCTGGGCGGAGGGGCGGATTTACGGCCGGGGGGTCATCGACGACAAAGGGCCCGCGGCGGCGGCCCTGTACGCCCTGAAAGCGGTGCGGGACAGCGGCGCCCCCCTGCACCGCCGGGTGCGCCTGCTGGTGGGGTGCAACGAGGAGAAGGGCTCCTCCTGTATCCGCCACTATGTGGAGGCCGGCGGAGAGATCCCGGTGATGGGCTTCACCCCGGACGGCATGTACCCCATTATCAACGGGGAGAAGGGGATCGCCGTGGTGGACTTCCGTCGGGCGCTGGCCCCGTCCCCCCGGTCCATCCGCTGCATTTCCGGGGGGACCGCTCACAATGTGGTGCCTGACCGGGCCCGGGCGGAGCTGAATTGGCCGGAGGAGGAGCGGTCCGCCGCCTGCGCCCTGACGCTGGACGGCGTCCGGGTGACAGAGACAGCGGAGGGACTGCTGGTGGAGGCGGAGGGCCAGAGCGCCCACGGCTCCACCCCGGAGAAGGGGGTCAACGCCATCGGCCGCCTGCTGCTGGCCCTGAAGAAGCTGGGGCTGGATGGGGACTCGGGCCAGGCTGCCGCCTTCCTGGCGGATGTCCTGGGAGAGGAGACCCGGGGCGAGGGGCTGGGCATTGCCATGTCTGACCAGATCTCCGGGGCGCTGACGGTGAACCTGGGCATCATCCGGGGCGGCGGGGAGGAGTTGTCCCTCACCCTGGACCTGCGCTGGCCCGTCACCGCCCGGTATGAGGACTTTGCCGACAGGCTCATGGGGGCCATGGAGCGGGGCGGCTTTGCCGGGGAGCGCACCGAGGGGCAGGACAGCATCTACATGCCCCCGGAGAGCCCGCTGGTCCAGGCGCTGTCCAAGGTGTACCGGGAGCAGACCGGGCAGGAGGCGGAGCTGCTCTCCATCGGGGGCGGCACCTACGCCAAGGCATGTCCCAACCTGGTGGCCTTCGGGCCCCTGTTCCCCGGACAGGAGATGACGGAGCACCAGCCGGACGAATATATGGAAGCGGACACCCTGCTGAAAAACGCCCAGATGATGGCGGCCGCTATTTGGGAACTGGCCAGATAGTACAGAGCACCCCCCGGAGCCAAGGCTCCGGGGGGTGCTCTGCTTCCAGGGAAAAGCCTAGATTCCGGTCACGGCTGCCTGGACTTAGGGGCGGGCTTGGGCTTAGGGGCGGATCTGGACAGGGTCTCCAGCACCAGCATCAGCTGCTGCCGCTGCTCCTCTGGAAAGGCACGGTACAGGGTAAGGAGCCTGACCTCATCGGCGGGGAGCTCCTGAGCCGAGACGGGCAGGTGAAGCAGCCGGTCCGCCGACACCCGGTAGAGCCGCAGCAGAGTGGTCAGGGTCTGAAGGTCCGGCTCCGCGATGTTGTTCTCATAGCCGGAGAGCGTTTTGTTGTTGATGCCGGTGAGGTTCATCACCTGGGTCTGGGTCAAGCCCCTGCGCTCCCGCGCCAGCCGCAGGGCGTATCCGAGTTCTTCCATAGCTCTGACGCTCCTTTTGCCTCTATTTTAATGCAGAACAGGACGATCCCTCTGGTTATTCTTAGTAAAAAAGAAAATATTATTGACTTCTTAAAAAATAGGAATTAAAATGAAAAGGCTTATCCAGTGGACAAAATGTGGGCCAGCCACAGATTTTGCTTGACCTTCCCCCTGGGGGAAGGTGTAGAGTCAGGACTCAGGCAGATGCAGCGGAGGAGCCGGTTTAAGAAAATTTTAATTTTTCTTATGTACTGTACTTAAAGATTCTCTGATATGGTAAAAAAGAAAAGCATATGGGGCCTCTGACAGAGACTGGGGCGGGGGGACGGAATATCCGTCCGCTGCAGCCCGTACGGCAGAGAAGGATTGTGAACATTTTTTGAAACCTGGAGGGGGGCGATTGACAGAAAAATGAAGGGGGACTATACTGTGTGACAACTTGTCATGTGAGGAGGCGGGACGGGAATGCCCAGCAAGACCTTCTTCCACCTGCCCGCGGAGAAGCGGGAGCGGCTGCTGTTGGCCGCTGAGGAGGAGTTTGCCCGTGTGCCCTATGCTGAGGCGTCTATCAACCGGATGATCCGGGCAGCGGGGATCCCCCGAGGCAGCTTTTACATGTACTTTCGTGACAAGGAGGAGCTGTTCCACTACCTCCTGAAGCGGTATCAGGACGGGCTGCTCCAGCGGCTGGAGCGGGTGCTGGAGGAGCAGGGAGGCGATCTGCTCGGGGCGCTGCCCGCCCTGTTCGATGATCTGCGGGCCCAGCGGAAGCACTGGGCCGGGCTGGCCAGGATGCTCAGCCGCAACTCGGACATGCGCCTGGGCCTGCGGCTGAGCCCGCTGGATCGGCCGGACCTGGGGGAGTGGCTGGAGCGGCGGGTGGACCGGGACAGGCTGGACCTGCGGGGGGAAGAGGACTTGATGGACATCTTCCGGATCCTGATATACATCTCGGCCACTGCCATGACACAGGCGATCTTTGAAGAGGACAGCGGTCCGGCCCGGGCGCGGCTGTGCGCCCAGCTGGACATTTTGAGACGGGGGACAGCAGCCCCGTCCGCGACCAAGACATAAAGGAGATTCAAGGTATGGAAGCAACACAGGTAAAAACGGAAGAGGCGGTCCAGGCACCGGGCAAAAAGGAACCGCCCAAGCTTAAGGTGCCCAAAAAGAAGAAAAAATGGCTCAAGCGACTGATTATCGCGGTGGTAGTGCTGGCGGCCATTTTCCTGATTTTTATCCGGCCCATGATGAGCGCCGGCCAGCAGTTCGTGGCGGGCACCTATCTGCCTGAGACAGCCCAGCGGCAGGACCTGAGGATCTCCGTGTCCAGCACCGGGACCATCACGCCCATCGACTCCTACAAGGTCTCCGCCCTGGTCAACGGGGAGATCGTGGAGGCTCCCTTTGAGGAGGGCGACTGGGTAGAGAAGGGCGCTCTGCTCTACCGTTTTGACGCAGAGGATGCCCAGAACGCGGTGCAGCAGGCCCAGCTGAGCGTAGCGCAGGCGGAGCTGGGTTACCGCACCGCTCAGGAGAGCGTGAACCCCTACTCCACTGCCAGCGGCATCGTGCAGAAGCTCTATGTCAGCGTGGGCGACCCGGTGGCGGTGGGCGACCCCATCGCGGACGTGGGGGACAACACCACCATGACGGTGGAAATCCCCTTCCACAGCGCAGACGCCGCGGGGCTGTACGTGGGCCAGACGGGCACACTGACCATTGAAGGGACGATGGAGACAGTGACCGGCACCATCGAGAGCATCTCCGGCGCCGACGAGGTGGGTGCCGGAGGCGCCTTGATCCGTCAGGTAAAGTTCCGGGTGAGCAATCCCGGCGGACTGACCGGCACCACCGCCGCCACCGCTGTGGTGGGCAGCGTGGCCTGTGCCGGAAGCGGCACCTTCAGCCAAAGCACCGGCCAGACCGTGGTGGCACAGACAGCGGGGGAGATCACCGCCCTCCATGTCACCTCCGGAAGTCCGGTGTCCTACGGCACTGTGCTGGCCACCATCGGCGGTACTGCCGCGGAGACCACCCTGGAGAACGCCCGCATCGGCGTGGAGAACGCCAAGCTGGCCCTGGACAGCCGGCTCCAGGCCCTGGAGAACTATGAGATCACCGCCCCCATCTCCGGCACCGTTATCGAGAAAAACTTCAAGGCCGGCGACAACGTGGACAGCTCCGCGGTGACCTCCGCGGGAGGGAACCTGGCAGTGCTGTATGACATGTCCACCCTGACCTTTGAGATGAAGGTGAATGAGCTGGACATCAACAACATCCAGGTGGGCCAGGAGGTAGAGATCACCGCCGACGCTCTGGAGGGTATGACCTTCAAGGGCTATGTGGACAAGATCAACATCAACGGCACCACGGCCAATGGCCGCACCACCTACCCGGTCACCGTGGTGGTGGAGGGCACACCAGAGGAGCTGAAGCCGGGCATGAACGTGTCTGCCGAGGTGCTGGTGGAGGACGCGGGCAATGTGCTGTGCGTGCCGGTAGAGGCGGTCCAGCGGGGCAACACCGTGCTGGTGGCCGGTCAGGGCGCCCTGGATGAGAGCGGCAACCTGGTGGACCCCGCCAAGCTGGAGGAGCGCCCTGTCACCCTGGGCCGGAGCAGCAGCGAGTACATCGAGATCCTGGACGGCCTGGAGGAGGGCGAGACGGTCTATGTTCAGAATATCGCCTCCAACGCTATGGCCATGATGATGGGCGTGGGTGGCTGAGCGTATGGAACACCTGATCGAATTAAAGGACGTCTACAAGATCTACCAGATGGGAGAGGAGACCGTCCATGCCTTGGACGGCGTCAGCCTGACCATCGACCAGGGGGAGTTCGTGGCCATCGTGGGCTCCTCCGGCTCGGGAAAGTCCACGGCCATGAATATCATCGGCTGTCTGGACGTGCCTACCTCAGGGACCTATCATCTGGGCGGGATCGACGTGTCTACCATGGACGACGACCAGCAGGCCGAGATCCGCAACAAAATGCTGGGCTTCATCTTCCAGCAGTATAACCTGATCCCCAAGCTGAACGTGCTGGAAAACGTGGAGCTCCCCCTGCTCTATGCCGGGGTGGACGCCTCGGAGCGGAAGGAGCGAGCCATGGCCTCCCTCCAGCGGGTAGGGCTGGCGGACAAGTGCAGGAACCTGCCCTCCCAGCTCTCCGGCGGCCAGCAGCAGCGGGTGTCCATCGCCCGGGCCCTGGCGGGCAGCCCGTCGGTCATCCTGGCTGACGAGCCCACCGGCGCACTGGACTCCCGCACCGGTCGGGAGGTGCTGGGCTTTCTGAAAAAGCTGAACCGGGAGGGGGACACTGTGGTCCTCATCACCCATGACAACTCCATCGCGGTGAAGGCGGACCGCATCGTCCGCCTCCAGGACGGAAAGATCATCTACGACGGCGATGCCCATGACCCCAGGGCCGTGGTGCGGCCCGAAGAGATGGAGCAGGACGAGCCGGCGGCAGGCGGATTTTCGGACGCCTCCCCGGCGGAACAGGAGGCGGGCGCATGAACTTTGGACAGTCCTTCCGCCTGGCCCTGAAGTCCCTGATGACCAGCAAGATGCGGGCTCTGCTCACCATGCTGGGCATCATCATCGGCGTGGGTGCCGTCATCGTTATCACCAGCCTGGGCAACGGCATGCAGAATATGATGAACGAGCAGTTTGAGAAGCTGGGCGCCAATCTGGTCCAGGTCCAATTGTTTATGTACGGGGGGGACTCCCGTTCGGTGGACCCAGACGATATGTATGAACTGGTGGATAAATATCCCCAGTACATCTCCGGCGTGACCCCCTATGTCTCCGCTCAGCTGGCG
Source organism: Clostridium sp. DFI.5.61 (assembly GCF_024462915.1). Classification (NCBI taxonomy): domain Bacteria; kingdom Bacillati; phylum Bacillota; class Clostridia; order Eubacteriales; family Clostridiaceae; genus Clostridium; species Clostridium sp. DFI.5.61. The sequence goes on along the minus strand of NZ_JANGBZ010000037.1, from coordinate 15,318 downwards.
GTGCGGCAGGGGAGCGAGGATTTTGAGCGCACCAGCATTTATGGTGTGGGTGAGACCTTCCTCAACGAGAGGGGGGCCACCATGAGCGGCCAGAACCTGGGCAAAGGCCGATTTATCTCCTACATCGACGCTGCCCGCTACCAGAACGTATGCGTCATCGGCGCTTATCTGGAGGAAGAGGCCTTCCAGGGCGACGCCCTGGGCAAGCAGCTGTCCATCGGCGGGGAGCACTTTACCGTTATCGGTGTGCTGGAGAAGAACAGCGACATGAGCGAGGGGAGCGGGGACGACATCATATACCTCCCCTACACCACCGCCCTGCGCCTGAGCGGGAGCGCGGACGCCAGCATGTACATGTTCACCAGCACCAGCAAGGACACAGCTGCAACGGCCAAGGGCATCATCGAGAACCGGCTGTACAAGACCTTCCAGAGCAGCGACTACTACTTTGTCATGACCTCCGCCGAGATGATGGACGCCATGAACGCCATGATGGGCACCATGATGGCGGTGCTGGTGGCCATCGCCGCCATCTCTCTGCTGGTGGGCGGCATCGGCATTATGAATATCATGCTGGTCTCCGTTACCGAGCGCACCCGGGAGATCGGCATCCGAAAGTCCCTGGGCGCCAAGCGGAAGGATATCCGCGGGCAGTTCATCATTGAGGCAGGCACCACCTCAGCCATCGGCGGGGTGCTGGGCATCCTGGTGGGGATCGGTCTGGCCAGTTTGGCCGGTTCCCTCATTGGAGGCATGATGACCAGCAGTATGGGCGGCGGGAGCACCTTCAGTGCGGTGCCTAACCTGAGCTCGGTGGCCGTGGCTTTCGGCGTGTCCGTGGGCATCGGCATCCTGTTCGGCTATCTGCCGGCAAAAAAGGCGGCCGCCCTGAACCCCATCGACGCCCTGCGCTATGAATAAGGAGGAGAAGCACAGATGAAAATCAGACGATTTTGCTCCGGCCTGCTGGCGGCAGTGCTGCTGCTGGGCCTGATGGTCCTGCCGGCAGGAGCGGCTGCCGCGTCCACAGTCTCCACAGAGGAGGCCATCCAGGTCATCAACGCCCTGGGCATCATGGTGGGCGATGAGAGCGGTGAGTTCCACCTGAACCGCCGGGTCACCCGGGCCGAGTTTATCACCATGGCGGTCAACGCCACCGGCACCGGGGATCAGGTGGGGGAGGCATCCACCTCGCCCTACCCCGACGTGCCCCGGACCCACTGGGCCGCCGGCTATGTCCAGGCGGGGGTGCAGGCCGGGCTGATCTCCGGCTATCTGGATGGGACCTTCCGCCCCTCCAACCAGATCACCCTGGCGGAGGGCGCTACCATCGTCCTCAAGCTGCTGGGCTACACCGCAGAGGACTTCTCTGGGGCCTATCCCACCGGCCAGCTGGCCATGTACCGCAACCTAAAGCTGGACCGGGGTGTCACCGCCCAGAAGTCCACCGACGTGCTGACCCGGCAGGATACCCTGTATCTGTTTTATAACCTGCTCTCCACCAACACCAAGGAGGGCACCCCCTATATTAACAAGCTGGGCTACTCACTCAACGCCGCCGGTGAGGTGGACCGGGTGGCCCTGGTCAACGGCGTGATGGAGGGCCCGGTGGTGGCGGCCGGCAGCTGGCAGCAGTCCGTCCCCTTCGATGTGGACAGCGCCCGGGTGTACCGGGACGGCGCCGCCTCCTCCGCCAAGTCCATCCAGAACAACGACATCGTCTACTGGAGTGAGTCCATGCAGACCCTGTGGGTGTACACCGACCGGGTGGCCGGCACGATCCAGGAACTGAGCCCCACCCCCTCCAACCCCACATCCGTGAAGGTGGCAGGCCAGACCTATGAGATCGAGACAGCCTCCGCCGCCTACGAGCTGTCCGACCTGGGTAGCTATCAGGTGGGGGACACCGTCACCCTGCTGCTGGGCCGGAACGGCGGCGTGGCCGCTGTGGCCGCCGCCTCCGCCTCTCAGGACGGCAGCAAGATCGGCATCGTCACTAACCTGAGCCGCGGCACCTACTCCGGCTCCGGGGCCAATTCCTCCTACACCGCTGACACTGTGACCATCCTGGCCACCGACGGCCGCACATACAGCTATCAGTGGACCACCGACTACTTCAAGCTGGGCAACCTGGTCCAGGTGGTCATCAGCAGTGAGGACGGCTCCGTGTCCCTCAAGCGGCTGAGCGAGACCGGCAAGCTCTCCGGCAAGGTGTCCTCCGACGCCTCCAAACTGGGCAGTTATCCCTTCGCAGACGGCGTGGAGATCCTGGACACCTATGAGGGCACCGGCGTAAGGATCTATCCCGAGCGTCTGGCGGGGCTGAACGTGACCACCGATATGGTGCGCTACTACACCCTGAACGGTGCGGGTGAGATCACAAAGCTGATCCTGAAGGACGCCACCGGCGATATGCACAGCTACGGCATCATGACTGATGTGGTGGACAGCAGCCCGGAGGGCGGCGTCAGCGTCATCGTGAGTTACACCATGGATCTGGCGGGCGAGACCGTATCCCTGCCCGGAATGAGCGTCAAGTACGGCGTGAAGAAGGGCCCTGTGGTGGTGATGGGCAATGTCCAGGCCCCCGATAAGATCCGGCAGCTGACCGAGGTGGAGGCTGCCCGCGTCAGCGGCAACACTGTCACGGCCGGCAACCGGACCTACCTCATGTCCGACAACGTGCTGGTCTATGAGTACAGGGGCGGCGACTACTACCTGTCCTCCCTGGACCGGGTGAAGGACGGCGGTTACGAGCTGTCCGCCTGGTATGACCGCTCCGAGAAGGACGGCGGCCGTATCCGAGTCATCGTGGCAAAATAAGCTCCCATAAGAATAAGGAGGGCGCCCCGCTGTGCGGGGCGCCCTCTTCGGGACCGAAACAAGCGGATGCCCCAGCGGGGCATCCGCTTGTTTCTGCTCAAGAGCCTTTTGTGTGTTACCGCCCCCGCAGGGGACAGGGTGGAAAAAAGGAAAATTCAGCCCCAGAACACAAAAGGGGATCGGGGGTCACAAAGGGAGATCAGCCTGCCGGCGGTCTTCCTGAACCAGCTCGATGGCCTGCTTGCCGGTCATGTGCTCGATGGAGAGCGACACAAGGCACAGTCCGCCGGCCTCCCGGCGAATGGCCTCCTGGCGATGCTCCGGGCTGTCGCCGGGGCAGTATTTCTCCGCCAGGAGCCAAATGGCAGCTTGTTTCTCCGCCTCGTCCTCCAAAATACGGGTCCGGCCGAAGGCGATGACGCTGCGAAAGTAGGTGGTGTACTCCGGGGGGACCACCTGATCCTGATCGATGACGCAGAAGGACGCCTTGCTGCACCGACGCAGGGCGTCCAGCTTGTGCCCTGCCTTGGCACAGTGGAAGAACAGCGTTCCCTCCTGATACACATAGCTGAGGGGGACCGCATAGGGGTAGCCGCCGTCGCCGGCCACGGCCAGGACGCCGGAGGTCCCCCGGGACAGGATGGCGGCGCAGTCCCCCTGAGAGAGCTGCTGGCGGTGCCGCCGCATGGGTCGAAACATGGATCTGCCTCCTTTTTTGTAAGATCTGCAACCACATCATACTATATAAGAGGACCCGGCGCCGTGAGAGGCGCCGGGCAGGGTCAGCAGGGGAGTGGCTGGATGGGCGGCAGCTCCTCCGGCAGGAGAGCAGATGGGGCGGAGCGGGGAATGAGAGAGATCAACCCCTCCTCTCGCCGGGCCGTCAGTTCCAGCAGAGCGCACAGGTCCTCCAGGGAGAGGTAGAACTCCCCCTCCCACTGGAAGGGCAGGCTGCTGAGCGCGAAGGGGCGGTCGTCCCGCTCCCCGGTGAGAGAGCCGGCGGTAAGGACCACGGAGCCCTCCTCGGCGGGGAGGACCAGCTGGTCCCCTGAGATGGCGGCGGTACGGCCGAAGGCGGCGGCCACCGCCTGGGCGGGCAGCCAGCAGATGCCGTCCAGAAGGATGGGGACGGCCTCCAGAGGCATGTCCCCGGCGCAGAGCGCTGTATGGGGCCTGTCCACTGCCCTGCGGGCCAGGAACTCATCGTAGGTCAGGCCGCTCTCCCGGACCTGGAGAGCCAGCGTACGCCCCACAAAGCGGTAGTGCCAGGGTTCAAAGCAGAAGCCGGTAATGTCCTCCCTGCCTTCCGGATAGCGGAGGATGAAGCCGTAGCGCCAGCAGTTCTCTATGAGCCAGCGGTAGGTCGCGGTGGTCTCGAAATGGGCACTGCGGCTGGCGGTATTGATGTCCAGGGCCAGGCCGGTCTGGTGCTCAGAGAAGCCCGGCCGGGCGGAGTAGGTGTCGGCCTCCACGCCGTCCTGAGCGGTGTACCGGCGGTACAGGGAGTCCTGATAGGAGTAGGAGCGGTAGGCGGAGACGCTGTAAAGGGTGATGCCGTCCTCCCGGGCCGCGTCGGCCATCCGCATGAAGGCCGCGGCTGCGGCAGGGGCCAGGGAGCCCCCGGAGGGGGCGTACCGGGCGGGCAGGCTGTGCAGCCGGGGGACATAGCCGTCCGGCAGCGGGTGGTATTTGTTGACTAGGACGGAGAGGCTCTCCGGCTCCTCCGCCTGGGATACATCGCCGTAAAAGGTCCCGTCCAGGCCGATGTTCACCCGGGTGACCACGTCCTCCGGGGAGAGCTCCGGCCAAAAGGCGCCGTAGGCAAGATAGCGGTCCAGCAGCTCCGGGCGGTAGTAGGAGAGGGACTGACAGGCCACCGCCCGGGCGAGGGTGTCCGGGTCCTGAAGGGAGGGGCGGGCGAGGACTGTCTCCTCCCCGGAGGCGGCGGGGAGAGACCGAACAGGGACGGCAGCGCTGGTGAGCAGGGAGACGGAGAGGACCAGGGCCGCCGCTCCGGTCAGGATGCGCAGGGGAGCATGGTTCATAACTGGGAGACCTCCTGAGTAGAAGAAGAGACGGGGCCGGTCCGGCCGCAGAGGGCCAGGAACCAGCGGAAGATGGGAGCGCCGTCCACCGTGTCGGGGCGGAGAAGGGGGCCGCTCATCCGCTCCGGGTGGAACTGGACCCCCAGAATGGGGAGGGAGGGGTGCTCTATGGCCTCGGGAACGCCGTCCACTGCCCGGAGGGTAAGGACCAGCCCTGGGGCGGGGCAGTCCACTGCCTGGTGGTGAGAGCTGTTGACGGAGAAGCGGGGGCCGTAGAGGGTGTGGAGCAGGCTGCCCGGCTGGGCGCGGACCGGGTGGACCTGGTCCGCCTGGGGGTGGGTATGGGAGGGACGCCGGACGTCCCCCAGGTCCTGAAGCAGGGTGCCCCCCAGAGCCACATTAATGATCTGCATGCCTCGGCAGACCCCCAGGATAGGGCGGCCCGCCTGATAAAAGGCGCGGAACAGCTCCAGCTCTGCCTGGTCCCGGGCGGGGTCCGGGGGCTGGGAGCCCTGGTCGGGCTGTCCGTACAGGACGGGGTCCAGGTCGCCGCCGCCGCACAGCAGCAGCCCGGCGCAGGACAGGTCCGGTGGGGGGCAGTAACCAGAAACAGGCGTGCCGCCCGCGGCGCGGACGGCACGGACATAGTTGGACATCTTTCCATCCGCACCTGAGATCAGGATGCGGGGAGAGAGGACTGCGTCACACATGGGAACTCCTTTCAGGGCGCCTCAGGGCGCCTGGGTAGGGGCCTGGTCCAACTGAGCAGAGCGCAGGCGCACCAGCTGAGCGATCATCTCCACGGCGCCATTGATGCCGGTGATGGAGGAGTTGAGGGTCAGGTCATACCGGCGCATCTCCCCCCAGGTGTGGCCGGTGTAATAGTTATAGTAGTTGGCGCGGCCCCGGTCCATCTGGATGATCCGGCTCTCCATGTTGTCGGAGGGGATGTGATACTCCGCCACACAGCGGTCGATCCGGCTGGCCATGTCGGCATGGATAAAGACTTTGATGCAAGCGGGGTCTTCCCCCAGAATGTAGTCGCTGCACCGGCCCACGATGACGCAGGGCCCCTCCGCCGCCAGCTCCCGGATCACGTCGGCCTGGGCAAAAAATGCCTGATGGCTGACCGGGATGCCCTGGTGGGTGAAGGTGGGGACGCCGATGCCGATGGGGGCGATGTTCAGGTGGAACCGGCTGCGGGCCCGCTCCTCCGCCCGGGCGATAAAGTCGGGGGAAAGGCCGCTCTTCTCCGCAGTCTTTTGGATCAGTGTGCGGTCATAACAGGGGATGCCCAGGCTTGCGGCCAGCTTCTTGCCGATCAGGCGGCCGCCGCTTCCAAACTCGCGGCTGATGGACACGACATAGTTGCTCATGAGACACGCCTCCTTATAGTGTGGCTTCAGGTACGGGCGAGGCTGTTCATCCGTACCTCCTGTTTCTTTATATTATAGCGCAATTTGAAGAAAATGACAACGAAAATCTCAGGCCCCTTCAGGTTGACAGGAAAAGAAAATCTAGGCATAATCAAAACAGAGAGGAGGCGGTCTGATGGAGGAGACCCGCTGGAAGGAGAAAAACCAATATCTTGGGCTGACGGAGGACGGCCGCCGGGTGAGGCTGCTGGACCAGAGCCAGCTTCCCAACCGGGAGGTCTGGCTGGAACTGGAAGAGCCGGAAGAGCTGGCGGAGGCTATCCGCACCCTGCGGGTGCGGGGCGCCCCAGCCATCGGCGTCTTTGCGGCGTATGCCCTGTATGTGCTGGCCCGAAGACTGGCGGACCGGGCGCCGGTGGAGGCGGCGTTCCGTACCCGGCTGCGGGAGTGGGCTGCCGGCCTGGCGGCCACCCGGCCCACGGCGGTGAACCTGCGCTGGGCGCTGGAGCGGATGCTGGCCCGTGCGGACCGGACGGCAGGGCCGCCGGAGCAGATCGTCCAGGTGCTGGAGCGGGAGTGCCGGGCCATCCACCGGGAGGATGGGGAGATGTGCCGCCGGATCGCGGAGCACGGTCTGACCCTGGTAGGGGAGGGGGACGGCATCCTGACCCACTGCAACGCCGGGGCGCTGGCCGCCTCCCGGTACGGCACCGCCCTGGGTCCCATCCTGCTGGGGCAGGAGAGGGGGAAAAAGCTGAGGGTCTTTGCCGACGAGACCCGGCCCCTGCTCCAGGGGGCCCGGCTCACCGCCTGGGAGCTGGCCCGGGCCGGGGTGGAGGTCACCCTGATCTGTGACAACATGGCCTCCATGGTGATGAAGAACGGCTGGGTCCAGGCCTGCTTCGTAGGCTGCGACCGGGTGGCGGCCAACGGGGACACTGCCAACAAGATCGGTACCAGCGGCCTGGCGGTCCTGGCCCGGTACTACAATGTCCCCTTCTATGTGCTGGGCCCTACCTCTACTATCGACTTGGACTGTCCCACCGGGGCGGACATCCCCATCGAGGAGCGGGACGGGGAAGAGATCCGCTCCCTCTGGTACCGGGAGCCCATGGCGCCAGCGGAGGTGAGGTGCTGGGACCCCGCCTTCGACGTCACCGACCACAGCCTGATCTCTGCCATCGTCACGGAGGGAGGCATCTGCCGTCCCCCCTTCGGGGAGAGCCTGCGGGAGCTGGTTTCCCGGGAAAAGGGGGATGCGCCGTGAGCTGGAGCCGAGAGAAGCAGGAGCTGCGGCGGAAGATCTGCCAGGCCGCCCGCCAGATAGCCCAGGCGGGCTATGTGGCGGCCAACGACGGGAACCTGTCTGCCCGGTGCTCCGATGGCGGGGTGCTCATTACTCCCTCGGGGGTCTATAAGGGAGACCTGGAGGAGGACATGCTGCTGGAAGTGGATCTGGAGGGGCGGGTGCTGTCCGGAACAGGGAGGCCCTCGTCCGAGAGCCCGATGCATCTGGCTCTCTACCGTACCCGGCCTGAGGTGGGAGGCGTAGTCCACACCCACGCTCCATATTCCGTGTTTTCGGCCAACCTGGGGGAGGACCTGACCGAGCCCATCACCGCGGACTGGGCCCTGCTGCTGGGGCCGGTCCCCGCCCTGCCCTGGCTGCCCCTGGGGACAGAGGAGCTGGCGGGGGCGGTGGCCCGGGCGGCGGAGGGGCACAGCGCAGCCCTGCTGGCCCACCACGGGGCGGTGACCTGGGGACGGGACGTGGTCCAGGCATGGCACCGGACCCAGGCCCTGGAGCAGTACTGCAAGCAGCGGTATCTGGGCCTGCTGCTGGGACGGCCTATCCCGGTCCTGGAGCCGGAGGAGGTCAGGGAACTGACGGTCCGCCGTCTGGCGGGAGAAGAAAGGAGAAATTGATATGAAAAACAAGCTGCTGCGCAATGGTGTGGAGATGCCCGAGGTGGGCTTCGGGACCTGGAAGGCAGGGGAGACCGACGGCTTCGCGGTGCTCTCTGAGGCCATCCGGGCTGGCTACCGGCATATCGACACCGCCTCCGCCTACCACACAGAGGAGGCGGTGGGCAGAGCGGTGGCCGCCTCCGGGGTGGACCGGTCGGAGTTCTTCATCACCACTAAGGCGTGGAAGGACCAGCTGGGCTACGACAGGACCCTGGCCGCCTTTGACGCCTCATGCCAGGCGCTGGGGATGGACTATTTGGACCTGTACCTCATCCATTGGCCCAGGCCGGATGCCGCCTGCGAGGAGTGGAAGGAGCTGGACCGGGGGAGCTGGCGGGCCATGGAGGAGCTGTACCGGGCCGGCCGGGTCCGGGCCATCGGGGTGAGCAACTTCCTGCCTCACCACCTGGAGAACCTGCTGGAGGTGTGTACAGTGCCCCCCATGGTGGACCAGATCGAGTTTCATCCCGGCTATGTCCAGTGGGAGACGGTGGAGTTCTGCCGGGCCAGCCAGATCCTGGTGGAGGCATGGAGCCCCCTGGGCCGCCAGAGGCTGGCGGATGATCCCCTGCTGGCGGAGCTGGCCGGAAAATACGGGGTCTCCCAGGCCCAGATCTGCCTGCGCTTCGCCCTGGACTGCGGCGTGGTTCCCCTGCCCAAGTCGGCCGACGCTGGACGGATGCGCCAGAACCTGGCGCTGGACTTTGCCCTGGAGGCGGAGGACTTGGAGCGGCTGCGGACCATGCCCCAGACAGGCTGGTCCGGCCTGCACCCGGACAAGTGAGCCGGCGGGACAGAAGAGAGCCCGTCCTCCCCCGCGGATGCGGGGAGGACGGGCCTTTCCGTATCTATTCGTCAGACTGGTACTGGGCGCAGACCTCCAGCACAAAGTCCCAGAACCGCTGGACCGCGGGCAGGACCCTGCGGTCCTTGGGGCGGAACATATAGAGCATGCGGTGGGTCTCAGTGTCCGCGATGTAGAGGGGACGGACAGAGTAGAGCCGGAGGCCGAACATGCGGGGCATGATGCCCACCCCTAGTCCCTGGGAGACAAAGCTGGCTAACATGTGGTCGGTGGCCACCTCGAAAGCGACATCTGGCTGGAGATCCTGCTGACGAAACATGGACAGCACCAGATTGCGGGTGGGGCTGGCCTGGTTGTAGATCACCAGCCGCTCCCGGCTCAACTGCTCCAGCGTCACCTGCTCCTGCTGGGCCAGGGGATGTCCGGCTGGGACCACGGCCACCAGCTCCTCGGGCACCACGGGGCAGAACTCAAATGAGCTGTCGTCGAACCGGGTGCCGAAGCCGATGTCCAGGGCGTGGTGGGTAAAATCGGCGGCGATGCGCCGGGTGGGTTTCTCGTCAAAGGTAAAAGTAATACCCTGGTTGTCCGGGTTCTGGTAGAAGTGGCTGACGCACCAGGGGATCAGAGTGGCGCTGACAGCGCTGATGAAGCCCAGCCGTACCTGGCCCCGGGTGGGGCTGCACCGGGACTGGGCCACCCGCTTCCCCTCCTCGATCTCCTGGATGGCCCGCTCGGCGTAGGCGAGGAACTCCTGCCCGTACGGAGTGAGCAGGGTATCCCGCCCGTTTTTGTAGAGAAGGGGGATGCCCAGCTCCTCCTCCAGTGCGGCCATGGAGTGGCTCAGGTTGGACTGAGTGACATAGAGGGCGTCGGCGGCCCGGGTGAGGCCCCTGGCCTGGGCGATGGCCTGGAGATAGTAGAGTTGATTCAGATTCATGGGGCCGCGGCCTCCTGTTTCATCGGAATGGAAAAGAGCGGCGCCGGGGGCTACCACGCATAGCGGAAGGACTCCGGGTTGGCGGCGTTGACAGCAGCGGCGTGCTCCAGCAGCCAGGTGCGGAGCTGCTCCAGCCCCTCGTCGCTGATGGGGAACTGTGCGGTGTACAGGATCTCCGCGTTTTCCCGGATGGCCGGTCCGGTCCACAGCTGGGCGGTGAGCTGTTCATCTTTAGGGGTGATCCAGAAGCTGGCCCGCTTCAGGCTGCCGCACCAGTTGTTGCCGTACTGCCAGTGCATCAGGGTGGGCAAAAAAAGTTCCTGTTCCATGGTCTCTCTCCGGAAAGTCAAAAGTCCTGCCCCAGAGGGGCGCAGGAGCATTGTACCACAGAACAGGGAAAATGAAAACCGCCTCTTGGGCAATGGGGAGAAAAAAGCGGGACACATATGTGTCCCGCTTTTTGTCACAGATTCTGGTCGCTGAGGCGGTGGAAATCCTTGCTGCGGCCGAAGACGTGGGTGAGGGGGAAGACCTTGATGAAGCAGTCGATCCCGCTGTCCCGGATGAACTCCCGCAATTGGACATACTCCCGTGAGTTGCAGACACAGTCCAGCTGGATCTTGTCCGCCTGGGAGTAGCCCCCGATGACCTTGGAGATGGTGGCGCTCTTACCGATCTCCTCGATGATAAAACGCTCGATGGCCCGGGGGTCCTCACAGACGATCTGGATCTCATAGAGGCGGGGACCCATGTTGAAGATGACGTAGTTCATGCTGTTCACGTAGATGATCTGTCCTACAAAGGCGTAGGCCACCGTATCCAGGCTGAAGGCTGAGAGCATGATCAGCATAATGACGGCGTCCAGGCAGAGCAGCAGGTTTTTCAGCTCCGCGGCCTTAAAGACCTTCTGCTTGAGGATCTTGCTCAGGGTGTCCGTTCCGCCGTAGGAGTACCCCATGCGGTAGGTCAGGCCTGCGCCCGCCCCGTAGACCACGCCGAAGAACATGACCGCGATCAGCTTCTCCTTCAGAATGATCTCCACCTGCACATGGTTGAGCACCCACAGGACCAGGGGGTAGAGGATGGACAGGAACAGGATGCTGGACACCTCCTTGTACCCCAAGGTCACGGCGGTGAAGAGCAGGATGGCCAGGGTCAGCCCATAGTAGATCAGGGCGTAGTTGATCCCGGTGAAGGTCTCCGCAGTCATAGCCAGCCCGGTGATGCCCGTGACCACAAAGCCGTTGGGGAGGGCGATCCAGTTGACGGCTATGCTGCATATGACACAGCTCAGGACCATATTGAGCAGGGCGGCGGTACGGTGGTGACTTCTCATAAAAAGATGCCCTCCTGTCAGGGAACTGCTGTCCCGATTTCCCGCGTCCCGGGGGAAAAGGAAAGGGAACCCCGAAAGTGCTCTGGTCCGGACCGCCGGACGGCTCAGGACAGATACTGGGGCAGGGCGATGTCCTCCACGACTTGGGCGGGAATCGTGAATTCTGTTATGCCCATATACATGGGGGCGACGGTACCCTCGTCAAAGACCAGGACCAGCCGCCCCTCCCCATCGATGTAGAAGGAGGTGTCCGGGTCCAGGGCAGTGAAGTTCAGGTCCCCCACGTCCTCGTCATGGAGCCAGTAGTGGATTTGGTCATCGGAGGCCATCTGTTCCGCCATCTGGCGCTGGACCTCTTCGGTGAGGACGGAGAGGCAGTCGCTGTCCGGGCGGAAGAGATCGGACAGGGTGAGGAGCTCCCCTGTAGCCTTGTCCACGGCGTAGATCTTGACCGACTCATTCCCGCTGGCCATCACCAGGGTCTGGTCGAAGCGCAGGGCAAAAACGGTCTCATTGTCGGTGGCCACGGTGTAGGTCAGGTCCAGGTCATAGTGGCCCAGCTCCCCCTGAAGGGCGGCTTCATGCTGATACTGTTGGATGATGGTGTCGGTGTACGCCTGGATGGCGGCGCTCAGCGCGTCCCCGCCCCCCTCCACCGAGGGAATGTCGATGTGGGCGGAGGTGTTGCCCCGGTCTTCCTCATAGGTGCGGAAGGTGAACACACGGGTGATGGCCCCCAGGACGGGCACCTGCTCCATAGCGTGGGCGATGCCGGGGCCGGAATTGGCCAGCAGCACGACGGCCAGCATGGCCGCGGCGGCGGACAGGCCGGTACGCCGCAGGAACCGGTCCAGCCGGAGGACCCGGGGCGGCTTCTCCCCGGCCGGCCTGGCCTGCCGGATGGCGGCGCGGACCCGCTCCTCCAGCTCCGGGGGGACGGGGATGGCGTCATATTCCTGTTTCAGATGATCGAGACGGTCTTGATTCACGGATAGGGCCTCCTTCAGAGAGCTCAAGCTTCAGTTTCTTCAGGCTGCGGTACAAAATGGTCTTGACAGTGTTTACGTTCTCTCCGGTGACCTGGGCGATCTCCTGGAGCTTCAGCTCCTGAAAAAAACGCAGGACTATCACCGTCCGCTCCCGCTCGTCCAGCAGGTCCAGCGCCTGCATCAGATCCGTGTCCTGATAGACATCCTCCTGACCGGTCTCGGGGATGTGTTCCGCGTCAGCCTGACGGGACCGGGCGCGGAGCACGTCCATGGCCGTATTGACCACGATGCGGCACAGCCAGCCCCGGATGGCAGCGGGCGAACGCACGTCGGCGGAGCGGGAGATGGCTTTGAAGGCGCTTTCCTGGACCACATCCATGGCATCATCCGGATTTTTAACATAGGTATAGGCCAAGCGATACAGAGATTCGTAGGACGCCAAAAGCTGGGATTCCACCTGCTGCTGCATCGAGGAAGGGCTCATGGTGCCTCCTTTCCTCTCCCATCCTAATAGACGGCTGGATGGAAGAAAAAGTTTCATGAGAGAAAAATATTGAAGGAAGGCGGGGGAACGGTCAGCCCAGCACCTGCCTGAGATTCGCCAGGGCCAGCGCCGCCTGCTCCTCCCAATGCTCCGGGGCATCCACCTTGGACTCGACGCTCACCCCGCCGGCATATCCGATCTGCCGAAGGACCCCGGCGTACTCAGGCAGCGTGGGCTCCAGAGATAGGTCAGTGGGGTAGCGGCGGCCTTCCAGCTGGGAGATGTGGGTGTGGACCAACAGCTCTCTCCCTCCGTCCAGCAGGACAGAGGGGGAGTCCCCCTCGAACCGCAGGTGGTAGTAGTCGCACAGGACCCGGACATTGGGGTAGTCCACCGTGCGGGCCATCCGTACCCCGTCGGAGAAGTGGTTGAGCATGTTGGTCTCGCCCCGGTTGATGGGCTCGATGGCAATGACCACCTGATATGGGGCGGCCTCCTCCCCCGCAAGGGACAGGAATTCGGCGATCTGGCCAAAGGCCGCCTCCCGGGAGTAGTGCTCGGGGCAGCTGCGGGACCAGGGACTGCCGAAGACCGCGAAGGAGATGCCCAGCCGGGCCGCCCGCTCCAGGGCCCGCCGGAGGTAGTCGGTCAGCTCCGCTCTGGAGGTGACGTCGGAGCCGGTGATCTGAAAGCGGGCGGGCATAAAGTCGTTGCAGGCGCGGCAGGGGAGGTCCAGCTCCTCCAGCACCGTTCGGGCATCCCGGAACTCCTGCTCGCTGAGCTGGGCCAGCTCGTTCAGGGGCAGCTCAATGTAGTCGTAGCCCAGCCGCTTCAGGCGTCCGGCGTATTCCAAACCGATCCGGTCCAGTGTTTTGGGGAGCAGATTGACACAGCAGCCGTAGAGCATAGGGGGGCCTCCTTTGAGTTCTTTTGTTCATCCTAGCATGGGGAAAAGGGCGTGTCAAGCATGCGGCGGAGGGTATATCCCGGCCCGTTCCGCGGATACTAATCAAAAAATGGATGGAGGAGAGGGATATGGCGGTGGAGCGGGACATCACCTGGAACATCAGGCATTTCCAAGGGGCTTTGCGGTGCGACCGGAATTTCGATGTGGTCTACCGGGTGTTTCGGATCTGCGGGCGGGAGGCCTGCATGTTTTTTGTAGACGGCTTTGCCAAGGACGAGATCATGGAGAAGCTGCTGGAATTTTTCTATGGGATACAGGACGAGGACCTGCTCCGGGATGCCCATACTTTCTCAAAGTCGTGTGTCCCCTACTGCGAGGTGGCCATCAGCGGGGAGGAGGACACCATCGTGGGGCAGATATTGTCTGGAGTATGGGCGGTGTTCGTGGATGGAATGGACCAGTGCGTGCTGATCGACCAGCGCACCTATCCCCAGCGGACCACCTCGGAGCCGGACCAGGACAAGTCCTTTCGGGGGAGCCGGGACGGCTTTGTGGAGACTATGGTCTTCAACGCGGCGCTGATCCGCCGCCGCATCCGCTCGCCCCGGCTGTGCGTGGAGCACCTGGAGGTGGGGGAGACCTCCAGGACCGACGTGGCGGTGTGTTATTTTGAGGGCCGGGCGGACCCGGAGCTGGTCAACACGGTGCGGGAGCGCATCGCCCAGGCCAGGGTGGACGCTTTGACCATGAATCAGGAGAGCCTGGCGGAGCTGCTGGTCCGGAAGCGGTGGTACAATCCCTTCCCCAAGTTCAAGTTCACGGAACGGCCGGACGCGGCGGCGGCCCAGATCCTGGAAGGGGATGTGGTGGTGCTGGTGGACAATTCCCCCGCCGCCATCATCCTGCCTACCACCCTCTTCGACGTGATGGAGGAGGCGAATGACTACTACTTCCCGCCCATCACCGGCTCCTACCTGCGGCTGGTCCGGTTTTTTACCACTTTTCTCACTACCTTCCTTACCCCGGTGTGGCTCCTGCTGATCCAGGAGCCGGAACGGGTCCCCGGGTGGCTGGAGTTTATTCTGATGGAGGAGCCGGCGCAGGTGCCCCCTCTCCTCCAGCTGCTGATCCTGGAGCTGGCCATCGACGGGCTGAAGCTGGCCGCCCTCAATACGCCCAACATCCTGACCACCTCCTTCTCCATGATCGGAGCCATCATCCTGGGGGACTTCGCGGTCCAGTCCGGCTGGTTTTCCGCCGAAGTGATGCTGTATATGGCGGTGGTGGCCATCGCCAACTATAACCAGCCCAATCTGGAACTGGGCTATGCGCTGAAGTTCATGCGCCTGATCCTGCTGGTGGCTACCGGACTTCTGGGCCTGTGGGGCTTTGTGGGAGGTGCGGCGTTGCTGTTTTTGGTGCTGGTGTCCAACCGGACCATCTCAGGGCAGTGCTACCTCTATCCTCTGGTCCCCTTCAACGGCGGGGAATTGAAGAAAAAGCTGCTGCGGATAGGGGGCGGCCCTCCCGAAAGAAAGGGCGCCTGACAGCCGGGAGGAGCCGCGCGCCTCCCGGCTGAAAGAGAAAGCGGGACCGGGGGGGGGGGGGGGGGGGGGGGGGGGGGGGGGGGGGGGGGGGGGGGGGG
>NZ_JANGBZ010000036.1:0-29630 GCF_024462915.1 Clostridium sp. DFI.5.61 | reverse complement strand
CGCCCCCCCCGCCCCCCCCCCCCCCCCCCCCCCGCTCCTTCTTTTAGTTGCGGATAATGGTGTCGTCCTGCATATACTGTACGCTGCCGTCCTCGCCTCTGGAGTAGTGGCAGAGGAAGTCATACCAGAAGAGCCGGGACTCGGAGGGGGTGGTGGTGTGGGGCTTGTCCTCGATCACGGCGAAGCGGACCATGGGCACGCCGTCCCCGTCGCACCAGATCTGGTTATGGTATCCGCTGGTCTGATACATCAGGGGGGCGTTCAGGTCCTCACAGCCGTTCCGCTCCAGCCAGTACATCATGGTAGAGGTCAGGCTGGGGCTCTGGTAGGCGCCGGCATCCTTGGTGCCCACCAGCTGGATCACGGGGACCCGGTTGGTGCTGGCCATAGGGTGGAGGGTGGCCACATCCTCAGTCACCTGCTGGTCCACATTCCGATAGCGGCCGGCACTGATGGCCACGGCGGCCACCACATCGGACATCTCACCGGCGATCATGGCGCTGGAGTTGCCTCCGTTGGAATGCCCGGTGGCATAGATCCGGCTCTCGTCGATGGAATAGCGCTCCGACACATCCTGGATCAGCTGCCGCCAGAAGGAGATGTCGTCAGGCCGGGTGGGGTCCCAGCAGTCGTTGTGGATGGGCCGGGCCATGCCGTTGTTCTCCGCATAGGGGTATGCTGTGGGGAACACCACGATGAAGCCCGCCTCCTCGGCCACCTTGAACCACTCAGAATAGGGGGCGTAGGCCTCGGCGCACTGTCCTGCGCCGTGGAGGGCCATCACCAGCGGCACCGCCTGGCTGGGGTCATCCTTGACGGACTGGGGCACATACTCCAGCCAGTAACGGGAGTAACCGTCGATGGTCCGCTCCTCCTTGGTAAAGCCCAGCGCCTCAAAGTCAATGGCGGGGCGCAGGTCGTTTCCGGCCAGGGAGCGGTAGCGCTGGGCCTTGCACAGGAAGGTCTCCCACAGGGTCCTGCTCAGCTCCGGGTCGGTGTAACTCACCTCTGCCTGGGTGAGCTGTACCTTCCCCAGGGGATAGGCATTGATAAAGGTGTCATGGGAAAGCATGTTCTGCTGATACACCGTGGTCTCCAGGGGAACGTCCTGGTTGATATAGGCCGTCTCAGTGCAGTCGTTGGCTCCCTTCCAGTAATCGGCCACGGCCTGGACCCCGTCGGTCATCTCCTTCTCGATCAGCCACACCGGCACATTGACCTCATTCACGGTCTTTTCCGGGTCCACGGCGGGGGTCTGGCCCATCTGGGTCAGATAAGCCTCGTCGATGGCTCCGCCGTCCAGCACTGCCAGCCCGGAGCAGTTGTCCGGATTGGCCATGACCCACTGCTCCAGCAGGCGGCCTCCGTCGGCGTAGCCCACAAAGTAGTAGTTTCCGGTGTATGGGCTGTAATGGATCGTCTTGCTCCCCAGGGCAAAGGCGGCGCTCAGATAGTCCAGCTCCTCCTCGCCCCCCCACTGGCTGTCGGCAGGGGTCAGGGCGTGGAGCAGGAATTTATACTGGTCGGCCACCGCGGTCCAGCCGCTGCTCACCAGGAACTCCTCCGCCTTCTCCCCGGAGGGCAGGGCCACGAACACGCTGGAGGCGCAGTGCCCCGTCTCCTCCGGAATATAGGTGTAGAGCTTCCGGCCCTGAGAGAGCCCGTCCGCCTCCACCGCCTCCTGGAACAGGCCGGTGTAGGGGTGATAGTAGATCTGGTCCGGTGTCTCCTGCACCATCTTCTGGAACAGCGCCGTAAACTCCTCTGTGGTGGAACAGGGGAAGTCCTGAACGGTCAGGGGCTCCACCTGAACGGCCGCAGGGGCGGACTGTGCCCCGCTCCCGGAGCTGGATGCCGAAGAGACGCTGGAGCCTGCCCCTCCGGGCGCACCGCAGGATGTGAGCATGGCCAGAGACAGTGCCGCCGCAGCCAGCGGCAGGCGGATAGACTTGCTGCGCATGATGTGATCCTCCTTTTGCAGATTCCCGCACCGGGAGCTGTTCTGTATTTTGCTCCCATTCTGTGCTGTTTTCAGCTTAACAGGGGGCGGAATACCTGTCCATCCTCTGATTTCTCTGCTGTCTACACCGGTTTCAAAATTCAAAAAAATGAATCCCATCCAAAAAGCTGAGTACCCGGATCGTAGCTCCCGTCTATATCATGATCACAGGAGGGCCGGAGCTCGTGACGAGCTCCGGCCCTCCTGCCGCTCTGGTCCATCTCACAACTGCGGGGCGCGCCCCGCTCCTCCTCAGGCGGGGAGCTCCAGCTCCATTCCCGCCTGGATGCGGTCCGGGTCCTGGATCTGGTCCCGGTTGGCGTCATAGATCTCTACCCACCGCAGGCCGCCGCCCAGCTCCTGCCGGGCGATGGTCCACAGGCAGTCCCCGGGCTGAACCACATAGATCCGCGCCCCGGCCGCGGGCTCTTCCGGCTCCGCAGGTGCCCCGCCGGTCTCCTCCGCCGTCTCCGCGATCTGGATGCGGCCCTGTCCCCCAGGAGCGGAGTAGGCGCTCAGGTCCCCCTCCAGGATCTGGCCCAGGTAACGGATCAGTGCCTGATTGTCCAGCACCGTCTCATCCTTCAGCAGGGTGCAGCCCTGAAACATGGTGTAGCCGTCCCCGCCGCTTTTGAGCATATAGTTGTGGGAGGCCAGGGTATAGACCCGGTCCAGCTCCAGCAGCTGCCCTCCCACCTTCACACCGGTCACCCGGCGGGGGCCGTCCACAGACTGGAAGGCCCCGTTCTCGTCCACCACTACGGAGGAGGGGACAGCGGCGTCAATGGTATAGGTCAGGCCGGACACCTGGAGGAAACCTCCGCTGGTCTGGGGATACTTCCGTGCCCCCATCTCCAAGGCGTCCAGGATCTGCTGTCCGGTGGCCTCCACCAGGCACAGGGCGTTGCCATAGGGGTGCAGGTCCAGGATGTCCCCATAAGTGACCTCCCCCGGCGCCAGCTCCGCCCGGATGCCGCCGCCGTTGACAAAGGCGATATCCGCCCCCATCACCGCCCGGTAGGCGTCGGCGCAGAAGTCCCCCAGGTTGGTCTCCCGGCTCCGGACCCAGTATTCCCCGGTGGCCGGGTCGGTGGTGACCAGGGCCACGTCCGTGCTGCCCACCACTTGGCTCAGCTGCTCCTCATACTGGGCTTGGACAGCGGCGATCTCCTCCTCCATCTCCGGGTCCCTGCCGGCATAGCCGGCCACCAGCTCCGCCTGGATCTCCCCGGTGACGGGGTCCAAGATCACCTGGCCGATGGCGGTCAGGCCGGTGCCCGTCTGGGCCAGCACCACGTCCTTCCCCTCCCGGTTGGGCAGTGTCCGCTCATACTGCTCATGGGAGTGGCCGTCTAGGAACACGTCGATGCCGGTGGTGTGGGCAATGACAGCCTGGGAGGACCACTGGGCAGAGATGCCCTCATTACCCAGATGGCCCACCGCCACCACATAGTCCGCGCCCTCGGCCCGGGCCTGGTCCACTGCGGCCTGGACGCAGTCATACAGCTCCTGTCCGTCTCCTCCCTGCCGGAAGCCGTACACCGCCTCCCCGGCCTCGTCCCGGAAGTAAGTGGGGTCGGTCTTGGTCAGGCTCTCCGGGGTACAGATCCCCACATAGCCTACGGTGGTGTCCCCGTAGTCCAGGAGAGCATAGGGCTGGAACACCGGTTCGCCCGCCGCCAGGCCGGTGAAGTTGCAGCTGAGATAGGGGAACTCCGCCCCGGCCGCCAGCTCCATCAGCCGGTCCACCCCATAGTCGAACTCGTGGTTGCCCGGCACCGCCAGGTCATAACCCGCCGCGTTCATCAGGGAGATGATGTACTCCCCCTGGGAGAGGGTGCCCACCGCCTGGCCCTGGATGGCATCTCCCGCGTCCACCAGGGTCACCCGGTCCGCCCCGTACTGCTCCTCCAGCGCCCCGGCATAGGCCGCCAGGCCGGCATAGCCGATGGCGTCGTCCATGGCACAGTGGACGTCGTTGGTGTGGAGGATCACGATCTTCTCTCCCGCCTCCGCCGCCTGGGAGGCGGGTGCCAGGGAGACCGTCAGCAGCAGCGCCGCTGTCAGCGCCGCCCATCTGTCCACCTTTTTCATGTATCATCATCCTTTCCGTTTTCATATTTTCCGCCCTGACAGCGCTCCCGATACCTGCCCGGCGTCTCGCCCACCAGACTCTTGAAGGTCCGGATGAAGCTGTTGGAGGAGTTGAATCCCGTCTGGTAGCCGATCTCCGTCACACTGGCGTCGGTGGACTCCAGCAGCAGGCGGGCCTGCTCCACCCGGTACTGCCGCAGGTAGTGGGAGAAGCCCGGCGGCTGGTATTTGCTGAACAGGCTGGACAGATAGGACACGCTCAGCCCCACGTGGCCGCTCACCTCGTTGAGGGACAGCCCGCTGTCCGAGAAGTGGGCGGCGATGTAGTCCCGGGCCCGGTCCATATAGCCACGCTGGCTGTTGTGTCCCCACTCGTCCAGCTCAGCCAGCAGCCGCTCCTGCTCCTGCCAGAAGTCGGGGGAGTCCGCAGCGCAGGCGGCGGAGTATCGCTCCCCCAGTTCCCGCTGGACCTTCAGCACCTGGGTCAGCACGCAGCCCCGCAGCATAGAGCGCATCTGCACCGGGGACTGAGCGCGTCCTACTGCCTGACGCAGGTCCGCCAGCTGGGCCCTGGCCCCCTCCAGCTCTCCGCTCAGCGCCTTCTGGAGCATCTCCCGCACCTGGGCATCATATACGCCCGCACCTACCGGACCGGGGCCGGGCTGCCCGGCCTCCCCGCAGCAATATTTCCGGTAATTCAGGTCCTGTCTGGCCTCCTGCCAGGCGGCGGAGAGCTCCAGCAGGCTTCCTCTGGCCTGGCTGGCCCCCACCGCGGCAGAGAATGGGAAGTCCCGGGTCTCCCGCTCCAGCGCCTGCCGGCAGTCCTCCAGGGGGATGGCGAATCCGCCTGGGACCGGTGGGGAAGCGCACAGCACCGCCGACAGCCCTCCGCCCGGGGCGGGCTGGATCTGGGCAAGGCAGCGCCCCTCCCAAAACCGCTTCAGGCTTCTCCACAGGCTCCGGGTGTAGATCTCCCCCTCCACCGCCGAGGCGCTCCTCTCCGGCACCGCCTCCACCGCCAGCACCAGGTAAGTCCCCTCCAGGGGAAAGGGGCTCTCCAGAGCAGCCAGCATCCTGGACACCTCCTCCGGCTCCGTCTGGCCCCCCTCCAGCAGGGACTGGAAGAACCGCTGGGCCAGCGCCGGGCGCACATCGGAGAGCAGTCCGGTCAGCCGCTGGTTCTCCCGCTGTCCCCGGGCCAGGGCGGCGCTGATGAGCCCGGCCTCGTCCTGGCCCGCCTCCGTCTCCTGCCCTGTGAGCATGGATTCCACGATCCGCTGGATTGGCCGGTAGATCACCTGGAGGATCACCAGGGACAGGATCAGGATCAGCAGGAGCAGCACCGCCGCCGCAGGGAGGAAGGCGGTGAGGATCTCCTGGGGAGAGGGCAGCCAGTCCCCGCTGTTCCAATAGGTCAGGCAGTACCACCCGGCCGTCTGGGACCTGGCCACACAAACTACAGTGTCTCTCTGTCCGCTCAAAGCGTACACGCCTTCCCGGGGAGATTCCCCGGTCACCATCAGCTCCTCCCGCTCCGGGTAGGTCATCCGGTTGGGAAAGACGGGCTCTCCCGCCCCGTCATAGACGTACACCGGGTCTCCGGACAGGCCGCTCCAGCCCTCCTGGAACTGTTCAAACAGGTCTCTGGCGCTGAGCTGGACGATGAGCAGCCCCAGCTTTTTGGGCTGTGGGAAGGCGACCAGCAGATATATCTTTCCGTCCTCACACCACAGGGAGGGGGTCCCGCTCTCCGCCGCCGCGGACCACCGTTCCAGCTGCCCAGGCCGCTCGGGGTCTCCCGCCTCCAGCAGCAGCTGCCGGTCTGTGAGGATCTGCCCACTTTGATAGAGGTAAAGCCAGCACCGCTCGATCAGCTCGTTCCCCTCCCGCAGCCCCTGGATCTGGGCGGCTGCCCCCGAGGTCCTGGAGAAATCCGGCTTTTCCGGTGCCACCAGCAGGCTGGAGACGTCATCGTCCTTCCAGAAGGTCTGGATCTGAAGCTCCAAGGCCTGGATGGTCCGGTCCAGGGAGGTGCTGGTCCGCTGGAGCATGGACATGGTGCCCTCCATCCCCTGCTCCCGGTAGCGGGACACCATCTCTCCCCGGACAAAGAGGTAGGAGCCCCCCACCGTGAGCAGGGAGAAGGCCAGCAGGATGAGGACGGTCCTCCCCAGCAGCTTCTGGGTGCGCAGCCGGCCTACCAGCGAGATGCGATTCATATCCCTTCCCTCTCTTTTTCCACTGTTTTTTATCACGCCAGCAGGTCCCAGACCAGCCGGACGACCAGCAGGGTGAGCACCACGAAGAACATGGGGCGGATCACTTTTGCGCCGCCCTTCAGGGCCAGCCCGGCCCCCACATAGCCCCCCGCGATGCCGAACAGGGCGGCGGGGATGCCCACCGCCCACAGCACCTTCCCCCCCAGGGCGAAGGTCACCAGGCTGGCCAGGTTGGAGGTGGCGTTGGCCACCTTGGTATTGCCCGCAGCGGTAAGCAGGTCGAACCGGCACAGGCCGGTAAAGGCCAGGGTGAGAAAGGTCCCAGCCCCCGGACCAAAAAATCCATCGTAGCACCCGATCACCAGACCGATGGCCAGAGAGAGAGGCACCAGCTTCCCCACTCCCAGCTCCCCGGACCGGTCCTCCGTCCCGAAGTCCCGTTTAAACAGCAGGAAAACCGCCATCACCGGCACTACAGCCAGCATCAGGTAGTAGAGGGCCTGCTCCGGCATGATCATGTTCAAACGCGCCCCCAGCCAAGCACCCACCAGCGCCCCGGCGCCCCCGGCCAGGGCGGAGGGCAGATGCACGTCCCCCCGCTTCAGAAAACGCCCGGTGGCTATCAGTGTGCCGAAGAAGTTGCCGCACTTGTTGGTGCCGGAGGCCAGGTGCGGGGGCAGTCCTGCCAGCAGATAGGCGGGCAGGGTGATCAGCCCCCCGCCGCCGGCCACCGCGTCGATCAGTCCGCCCAGAAAGACCAGCGGACAGACAATGATCCAGATGCGGATCAGCTCGTCCCATTCCATGTTCATCTCTCCTGTTCCCGGCCTGTGGCCGCCTGACTATTGTACCACAGCTTCTGCCTGGAATCCACATGGAGCGGACAAGATCTTCCGTCCCGCCCGTCAAAGTTCTCCAATTTTCTTTACCCTCTCCCTTGACGTGCCGCCTAAACCTTTGTAAAATAAATTGGTATTGTGTTGTGAGAGGGGAGTGGCCGTCGTGGCCAGGGAAGGGTTTGACAATCAGAAATATTTGACCATGCAGTCCCAGCACATCCGGGACCGCATCGACCAGTTCGGCGGTAAGCTGTATCTGGAGTTCGGCGGCAAGCTGTTCGACGACTTCCATGCCAGCCGGGTGCTGCCCGGCTTTCAGCCGGACAGCAAGATCCGCATGCTGGAGCAGCTGAAGGACAAGGCCGAGATCATCATCGTCATTAACGCCGGCGACATCGAGAAGAACAAGGTGCGGGGCGACCTGGGCATCACCTATGACAGCGACGTCCTTCGCCTCATCGACGCTTTCCGCTCCAAGGGCCTGTATGTGGGCAGCGTGGTAGTCACCCAGTACACCGGGCAGGCCGCCGCCGATTCCTTCCGCCTGCGGCTGGAGAAGCTGGGGGTGCGGGTCTACCGCCACTACTCCATCCAGGGCTACCCCCACAACATCGCCCACATCGTCAGCGACGAGGGGTACGGCAAGAACGACTATATCGAGACCTCCCGCCCTCTGGTGGTGGTCACCGCACCCGGCCCCGGCAGCGGCAAGATGGCCACCTGCCTCAGCCAGCTCTATCACCACTACCGCCGGGGGGTGACGGCGGGCTACGCCAAGTTCGAGACCTTCCCCATCTGGAACCTCCCCCTGAAGCACCCGGTCAATCTGGCCTACGAGGCAGCCACCGCCGACCTGGACGACGTGAACATGATCGACCCCTTCCATCTCCAGGCCTACGGCGAGACCACCGTCAACTACAACCGGGACGTGGAGGTCTTTCCCGTCCTGGCTGCTACCTTTGAGAAGATCACCGGCAGCTGCCCCTATCAGTCCCCCACCGACATGGGAGTGAACATGGCGGGCAACTGCATCACCGACGACGGTGCCTGCCGGGAGGCTGCCTGTCAGGAGATCGTCCGGCGCTACTATGATGTGCTCTCCGACCGCCGGCAGGGCAGGGGAGGGGACGACCCGGTCTATAAACTGGAGCTGTTGATGCAGCAGGCCGGCATCACCCCCGCTATCCGCCCCGTAGTGGACCAGGCCAACCGGCTGGAGGAGGAGACCGGCGAGCCTGCCATGGCCATCCAACTGCCCGACGGCAGGATGGTCACCGGCAAGACCTCCGAGCTGATGGGCTGCTCCGCCGCCGCCCTGCTCAACGCTCTGAAGTCCCTGGCCGGGCTGGGGGGCCATGGCGTGCATCTGATCGCCCAGTCCGCCATCCAGCCCATCCAGACTGTCAAGGTCCAGTATCTGGGGTCAAACAACCCCAGGCTGCACAGCGACGAGGTGCTCATCGCCCTGGCCGCCTCCGCCAATCTGGACCCCAAGGCCGCCCGGGCGCTGGAGGCCCTGGCCCATCTTCAGGGCTGTCAGGCCCACTGCTCCGTCATCCTATCCCCCGCCGACGAGGGGACTTACCGCAAGCTGGGCATCCAGCTCACCTGCGAGCCCAAGTATCAGACCAACAAGCTCTATCACCGATAAGCGCAAAGAGGCGCCCCCGGGAGAAGGATCTCCCAGGGGCGCTTGTCCTTTTTTGAGAAAAAGAATGGAACAAACTATCTGCCAGAGACCGTCCTTATATGCGCAGACCTCTGGGCTGTCTCGGCTCCTTTAGGGAACAACGATGATTTCCCCATCGAGGACCTGAAATTCTAAGCCCCAGACCTCCCCAAAAAAGAGGATGGCCGCGGAGATCCCACCATGGTATTCCACCGCCGGCATGGGAACTTGTGTGAATACCCCATCTTTTCCCCGTACCCGTGTCTCTATTTCCTTTCTCTCCCCATTGACCAGCGCAAGGGATTCTCCGGCCGTCAGGGAGAGGGAAATTCCCTGGTACACTCCCGTCGCTCTTTTGTTTATTTCATCCCACTGATATTCAGCTCCCAATTTCTTGCACAGCTCTTCCATGCTTGCGGCATAGGGGCCCGCGTACTCTGCGCCGCCCTCTCCCACCTCGATGGAAAAGGGATACAGCTGTTCCTTCATCTGCACCTCTCCAAGCGGTTCTCCATTTAGAGAAAACTCGGCTGTCCCCAGAATCACAGATGCAATTTCGGTCAAGTCCATCACAGACCGAGAGGTATAAACGATCTCTGCCAGCTCTTTTCCAAATACATTTGCCGGTCCCGGGATATCCCGCATCTCCAGCTCCAGTCCCATCTGCTTTCTGGTGAGGATCTGGCCGTCTTTCATCCGGAAGAACACCAAGGGGGCTAGAGAGGAGGCAGTATCCGGATATTTTCCTACATAGGTGAACCGTGTGGGGCCAATCTCCACATGGTCCACAAATACCTCTTCTCCGCCATTCCAGTCCACAGAGAGCTCCCGCGCAATGGAGACCCGGACCACCTGGGGCATCTGGTCCACGGGGATCTGGAGCACACAGCTCTCCTCCATGAATCCCAGGCGCAGGCCGATGGGCTCCGTCTGAGGATGCTCCAGCCCGGTCAGCGTGAGCTGGAGCTGCCAGGAGCGGCTGGTCTCCGAGGGGGCGGGCAACTCTTCAAATCCGAAGCTGGACATATGGTTCCCGGCCTCCATCTGGAATTGAAACACGGAGATGTCTCCCTGCCCCTGCTCCATCAGATTCTCCGGCATCTCTCGGCCCCAGGCCGCCCGATAGCAGTCCGCAACGACCTGATTGTTCTTCAGATTTTCCACCGCCTGCTCATGCAGCCCCTCCACGGTGATGACCACATACAGGGTATCACCGTCACAGATGCTGCTGTCTAGGGTCAGACGATAATTTTTATCCTGCGCACTCGCCCCCGTCTGAACAAATGGTTCCAGCTGGCTGGTATCCCCCTGAAAAAAGAGCTCCAGCACGCCGACCCGCGACACGACAGCGGCCCCTGTCCCCAGAAGGAGCAGGATGAGCACGGCACACACTAGAATCAGCCTCCCTATTCTCCTCCTAGGCCGTTTCAGCCCTCGCTCCTTCTGTTCCAGCACACTGATGATCCGCGCCCTTGCCTCTTCGGAAAGGCAGATCTGCTCCAAGGCGCGATGATATTCCTGTTTCATGGCCGCCCCTCCTCTTCCAGCCGTTCCCTCAGCTTCTTTCTGGCCCGCTGGAGGCGGGTGGTGACCGCCGTCTGGCTGATCCCCAGCAGAGACGCCGTCTCCCGGGTGGAGAAGCCCTCGTAGTAAATGAGATAGAGGATCTCCCGCTCCCCGGCCTTCAGCTCCATCACCTGCCGCAGGACCGGCTCCTCCTGGGGCGCGGTCCGGCGCAACTTCAGCCGCCGCCAGAGGCTGCGGCACTCGTTCACCGCCACCCGGAACAGCCAGGCCCGCTCCTTTCCCGGCTCCAGGTCCGGCCGGCGCTCCAGCACCTTCAAAAAGACGGTCTGGGTCACGTCCTCCGCGTCCTGCCGGGAGCCCGTGCAGCTCCACGCCAGCCGGAACACCGCGTCTCCATACCGCTCAAAGAGTTCCCGCGTACCCAATGGGTGTCCCCCTTCCCTTCGTTTTTCTCTCTGCCTGTAAAACGCCCGGCAGCGCCCATTTGTCACATCTGTTTTTGCCGAGCATCATTTTTCTGATCTTGCCCAAACGATCCCCGAGATATGGGGGAGGAGAGGAGGTCCGGGACGATGCGTTCCGATGTTTTCCACAAAAAGCCCGCCGTGTCCACCGGAGCACAGAGGCCGCCCCCGCCGGGGCTGTGGACCGCACCCATTTTTCGCCCATCTGTCCGATTTTTTTCTTGACTCGCACCCCAGACAAGCATAAAATAAACCGGTATTTTTTTCAACAGGATCAAACTTTGATGGAGGGATCAACATGGCAGTGAAGTACATTTTTGTCACCGGCGGCGTGGTTTCCGGCCTGGGCAAGGGCATCACGGCGGCCTCTCTGGGCCGCCTGCTGAAGCAGCGGGGCCTGCGGGTAAAGGTCCAGAAGCTGGACCCGTACCTGAACGTGGACCCGGGCACCATGAGCCCCTACCAGCACGGGGAGGTCTTCGTCACCGACGATGGGGCCGAGACCGACCTGGACCTGGGCCACTATGAGCGCTTTATCGACGAAAACCTCACCGTCCACTCCTCCGTCTCCTCGGGGAAGGTCTACTGGAACGTGCTCAACCGGGAGCGGACCGGGGACTATCTGGGAGCCACGGTCCAGATCATCCCCCACATCACCAATGAGATCAAGCGGAACATTTACTCTCTGGACACCCCGGACACTGACGTGGCCATTGTGGAGATCGGCGGCACCGTGGGCGATATCGAGTCCCAGCCCTTCCTGGAGTCCATCCGCCAGATAGCCGCCGAGCGGGGACGCCACAACGTCATGTTTCTCCATGTCTCCCTCATCGTATCCATCCCCGGCACCGGGGAGCTGAAGAGCAAGCCCACCCAGCACTCCGCCAAAGAGCTGCTCTCCCTGGGCATCCAGCCCGATGTCATCATCTGCCGCAGCGACGCGCCGGTGCCCCGGGATATTTTGGAGAAGATCTCCCTGTTCTGCAACATCCCGGTGGAGAACGCCATCCCCAACCTCACCGCCCCGGTGCTGTACGAGGTCCCCCTGATGCTGGAACGGGAGGGGCTGGCCGACGTGGTGGTCCGCCGGCTGGGGCTGATCTGCCACATGCCCGACCTGACGGAGTGGGCCACCATGGTCCACCGTGCCAAGCATCCACAGGGCAGTGTGGAGATCGCCCTGGTTGGCAAATATGTGGCCCTCCACGACGCCTATCTGTCGGTGGCGGAGGCCCTGACCCACGGGGGCATCGAGAACGACGTGAAGGTGAACATCCGCTGGGTGGACTCGGAGACCGTCACCGACGGGAACACGGCGGAACTGCTGGACGGGGCGGACGGCGTCCTGGTCCCTGGAGGCTTCGGCAGCCGGGGCATTGAGGGGAAGATCGCCGCCGTGCGCTGGGCCCGGGAGAGCCGGGTCCCCTTCCTGGGCATCTGCCTGGGCATGCAGATGGCGGTGGTGGAGTATGCCCGTCACGTGTGCGGCTGGGCCGACGCCCACTCCAGCGAACTGGACCCCGCCACCACCCATCCGGTGATCGACCTGATGCCCGACCAGCGGGGGGTCACCGCCAAGGGCGGTACCATGCGCCTGGGGGCCTACCCCTGCAAAGTGGTCAGCCGCGGCTCCCGCACCTATCAGGCCTATGGAGCCGAGGAGATCTCCGAGCGGCACCGTCACCGCTACGAGTTCAACAACGAATACCGGGATGCCCTGACCCAGGCGGGGCTGGAGCTGGCCGGCCTGTCCCCCGACGGGCGGCTGGTGGAGATCGTGGAGCTGCCCGGCCACCCCTGGTTCGTGGGGGTACAGTTCCACCCGGAGCTGAAATCCCGGCCCAATAAGGCACACCCCCTGTTCCGCGCCTTCATCGCCGCCGCCAAGGAGAACCGCTCCTGCTGATTTTTCCACATTTCCCTCCACCCCACATCTCCCCGTCCGGGGATGCGGAGCGGCTGCTCCCTCTCTGCGGGGGAGGGGGGATGTCGGATACTTCCCACATTCCCGGTCTTTTCCGCCCTTCCCCCTTGCCAAAGGGACCGGGAGCGGATACAATGGGAGCACATTCCCCGGGAAACACGCAGGAGGTCACGCCATGAAAAAAACTGTCTCTTACTCCAAATCCCAGCTCCTGGACGACCTGGGGCGGCTGGCCCTGATGGTGCTGGCCTCTGTCATCATGGCCGTCAACCTGAAGAGTTTTGTCCAGGCCGGGGACCTGGTGCCGGGAGGCTTCAACGGCCTGACCCTGCTGATCCAGCGGGTGGCGCTGCGGTTCTGGGGCCTGTCCGTCCCCTTCTCCGCCATCAACTTCCTGCTCAACGCGGTGCCCGCCGTCATCAGCTTCAAACTCATCGGCAAGCGGTTCACCCTGTTCTCCTGCGTGGTCATCCTGTGCACCAGCCTGCTCACCGATCTGATCCCCCCTATGCCCATTACCGACGATGTGCTGCTCATCTGCATCTTCGGCGGCCTCATCAACGGCTTCGCCATCAGCCTGTGCCTCCGGGGGAGAGCCACCAGCGGGGGCACCGACTTCATCTCCATCGCCCTCTCCCAGCAGTACGATGTGGATGCCTGGAATTATATATTTATGGGCAACGTGGTGATGCTGGCCGTCTCAGGCGCTCTGTTCGGCTGGGACAAGGCCCTGTATTCCATCCTCTTTCAGTTTGCCTCCACCCAGGTGATCAAGCTGCTGGACCCCAGCGGCCGGCGGGCCACCCTCTTCATCGTCACCCGGCGGGAGACCGCCCAGGCGGTCTGGCAGCAGATCCGGGACACCCACCACAGCGCCACGCTGTTCCAGGGCACCGGCCTCTATGACGGTGAGGAGCGGGTGATGCTCTACTCCGTGGTGGGGGGCAACCAGGTGCGGGCCCTGATCCACCGGGTGCGCCAGACTGACCCCCACGCCTTCGTCAACGTGATGCGCACGGACCAGGTGGCCGGCCGGTTCTACCGGGCCCCCAGGGATTAAAGCAAGGGGCCGCCCCCCGGAGTAGGCGGCCTTTAGCTTGTGGAATAAGCCTCACAGAGTTCGCGTGCGCAGGGTTTGTCCGCCTGCGGCGGACAAAACCCGCGCGCGGCAGACTGCAGCTTTCTCGAAAAAGTGGAAAAGCCACTTTTTCGACCGTCTCAGGCACCCGCTTCAGCGGGTGCCTCTGTATTTCTGTCTGAACGGCGTGGGATCAGGCGTTCTCTTCGGGCGCTTCTTTTCTGGTGACATTGATGGAGAGCTCCTCCAACTGTTTATCGTCCACGAAGTCCGGGCACTGGGTCATGGGCTCGCTGGCGTTCTGAACCTTGGGGAAAGCGATGACGTCCCGGATGGAGTCGGCCCCGGCCATGAGCATGACCAGCCGGTCCAGGCCGTAGGCCAAGCCGCCGTGAGGGGGAGCGCCGAACTTGAAAGCGTTGATGAGGTGGCCGAAGCGCTCCATGGCATCCTCGTCGGAGAAGCCCAGGGCCCGGAACATGGCCTCCTGGGTCTCAGGGACGGAGATGCGGATGGAGCCGCCGCCCATCTCAGTGCCGTTGAGCACGATGTCGTAGGCCTTGGCCCGACAGTTTTTCTTGTCGGTCTCCAGCTTGTCGAAGTCCTCGTCCATAGGCGCGGTGAAGGGGTGGTGCATGGCCACATAGCGGCCCTCCTCCTCGCTGTACTCGAACATGGGGAACTCCGTCACCCACAGGAACTTGAAGTCCATGGGGTCCAGGATGCCCAGCTGCTTGGCGCACTCACACCGCAGGGCGCCCAGGGCGGCAAAGACCACCTCGTCCTTGGCATCACCCACGATGAGGACCAGGTCGCCGTCCTTTGCCCCGGCCCGCTCCAGAATGGCCCGGTTCTCCTCCTCGGTGAGGAACTTCTGATAGGAGCTGGTGACCTCCCCGCCGTGCAGGCGGGTCCAGGCCAGCCCCTTGGCCTTGTAGGTCTTGACGAACTCGGCCAGCTTATCGATCTTCTTCCGGGGGAAGTGCTCGCCGCCGCCCTCCACGTTGATGAGGCGCACGGAGCCCCCAGCCGCCACAGGAGCGGAGAAGACCTGGAAGGAGCAGTCCTTCACAATGTCGCTGATATCCTTCAGTTCAAAGCCGAAGCGCATGTCCGGCTTGTCGGAGCCGAAGCGGTCCATAGCCTCCCGCCAGGGCAGGCGGAGGAAGGGGGTCTGGACGTCCACATCCAGCACCTCTTTGAACACCCGCTTCAGAAAGCCCTCCTGTATGTCCATCACGTCGTCCTCGTTGACAAAGGACATCTCCAGGTCGATCTGGGTGAACTCGGGCTGGCGGTCTGCCCGCAGGTCCTCATCCCGGAAGCAGCGGGCAATCTGCATATAGCGGTCAAAGCCGGAGAGCATCAGCAGCTGCTTATACTGCTGAGGGGACTGGGGCAGGGCGTAGAACTTGCCGGGGTGGACCCGGGAGGGGACCAGATAGTCCCGGGCGCCCTCGGGGGTGGACTTGGTGAGCATGGGGGTCTCGATCTCGTAGAAGCCCTGCTCGTCGAAGTAGTCCCGGGCGATTTTCGTAACCTTGTGGCGGGTGGCGATCATCTTCTGCATGTCGGGGCGGCGCAGGTCCAGATAGCGGTACTTCAGGCGCAGCATATCGTTGGCCTTGGAGTGCTCCACGATCTCGAAGGGGGGGGTCTCCGCCTTGGCCAGCAGGCGCAGCTCGGTGACATATACCTCGATGGCGCCGGTGGCGATCTTGTCCGTCTTGGACTCCCGCTCCCGCACGGTGCCGGTGGCAGCAATGACGTATTCCGAGCGGAGAGAGGACGCCTTTTCAAAGACGGCCTGGTCGGTGCCGTCGTCGAAGGAGAGCTGGACGAGGCCGGTACGGTCCCGCAGGTCCACGAAGATCAGACCGCCCAGGTCACGCTGGCGCTGGACCCAGCCGCACAGAGAGACCGTCTTGCCCGTGTCGCCCAGACGCAGGTCACCGCAGTAGTTGGTGCGGCGGAAATTTTTCAGATTGTCCATAAAATCAACTCCATTTTGTACTATTTTATCTAATTATAGTGATTAGTATTAAAAACTTGGGCTGTTGTCATTCCCGAAAGGTCCCATACTCCTTCAAATATTCCGCCAGCGCCTGATAGGTCGATCCATCAGCGGCGGTAAACAGAAGGGAGTGGGGGGAGCTGGGGAGGGAGAGACGGAGCTGCCCTGTGTCCACAGCGGTGAAAAAGACCCCCTCGTTCCCCTCCAGTCCCAGGACGCCCTGAAGGCTGCTGGAGAAGCCGCTGAAAGAACCGGCATCCAGCCCCAACAGGTTTTTCAGACTGGCCCGCCAGCGGCTTTTCTCCAGGAGGGGAAGGAGGGCATCAAAGGCGGGGGTGCCGGGGGAAAGGTCCTGAAGCTCCCAGATATCCTGTCCTGCTTGGCCGTCATCCACCCAGGACTCTAACAGAAGCAGGGCGGCGGAGCAGACGGCGTTCTCTGAGGTCCCAGTGATCGCCAAAAAGCTCCGGGGCCGGGTGTACCACAGGTATAGAGCGGCCAGAAGGGCTAAAATCAAGACCAGGGAGAGCAGGGCTCTTTTTTTCATGGGGCGCACCTCCTTGCTTTTTACCGGCAGGGCGGGTCAAAGGACCTGCGCCTAAGAGGAAGGGTAGTAAATGTTTTCCTCCGGCTCGTCCATAAAAATGAGCTCCAGCTTCTCCCCCAGGCGGCCGGGGGGAAGGGGGAGAAAGCGGCGCCAATGAGAGGAGTTCGAGGCCAGCCAGAGAAAGGTGCCGTCCCAGTAGGCCATGCACTCGGGGGTACAGCCGGATGCGGTATAGAAGGCGGTCCCGCCGTCGGGGGCCCCCAGCAGGGCGGGGAGGCGGAGATACCTCTGCCCCCGGAGGGCGGCCAGCAGCTCACGGTAAGTCCGCCCCTCATCAAAGGTGACAGGAGCGTCAATGAGGCCGGGATAGGTGCCCTCGCGCAGCACCTTAAAAGAACCCCCGGGTTTTGCGGGCGGACCTATGCCGTTGCACTGGAAGGCATGGTCGAAGGTGGGGGCCGCCCAATAGTGCAGCACCCCGACGGCCAGGAGCACCAAAACGACCAGACGAAAGCTCAATTTTTTCTTCACAAGGATCCCTCCCGCTCCAGCCGCCGGGCGGGATTGCCAAGGATGTACCCGGCGGTCTCGTCAAGGTCCTGTTGGTTGCGGATGACATGGTCATAGTAGCCGCGCGGTCAAACGGAAAGCCGCTTTGCGTGTTGTCAAATTTTTAGAGGCTTATTATTCTGGAAAGGACAGGCGGACCAGATGTGCCGTCCCTACGAGGTGACGATTGCAGTTCCGCCGTATTCCAGGGCCAGCCGTTGGATGGCTGCCTCAAATCCGGCGGGATCGGTGGGCCGGTAACCCAGGTAGTGGCCGCCCAGCCAGTTCACCCACAGGGTTGTACCATCCCACAGCAGGGTGGTCTGGCAGTCGCCAGTGGAAGAACAGCCCTCCTGGAAGTAATCGATTTTCACTTTGACCGGCTCCCGGGGCTGGTGGAGGAAAGGCAGGAGGGTGAGGGGATCGGCCAGGAACCGGATGCCTTCCATCTCACTATGGAGATCATAAAAGGCATCCAAGGCTTCTTGGTCAATGCCAAAGCTGAGAGAAGCGGTGAATTCTGTCTCGGCGCAGATTTCCGGTCTTTCTCCTGAGACATTTACCATCCGCTGAGGAATGATCCAGGCAAAGGGCCGGGGAAATACCGTCCACACCAAAAGACAAACGATTAAAAGCAGTAAAAAGCGTTTGGAATTTTTCTTCATGAGCTTTTCTCTTTCTATATCAGAGACAGCTGGCCCGGGAATTCCATCTATACGGCGTGGGACGGCCTGGTGGGGATATCGGCTCCTGCACAGCCAAAGCGTGGATGGGAAATCGGACTTACACCCTGTCCAGGATCGGCGTCCCCTGGTTCAGCCTGTCCAGCCCGGCCAGGATGTGGGCGGCAGCCTGGCCGGGAGCAAGCTTCACCTGCTCCCCGGTGGCCAGGTCCTTGACGGCGGCGAGGCCCTCCCGGATCTCGTCCTCTCCCAGGATAACGGCGTAGGGGATGCGGAGCTTGTCCGCATAGGAGAGCTTCTGCTTGAACTTCTTCCGCTCCGCCTGGATCTGGGTGCGGATGCCTGCCTGGCGCAGCTGGGTGGCCAGGGAGATGGCAGGGGACAGGTCCTCGGTCATGGGGAGGATAAGGGCGTCGGCGGGGGCGGTGTTCAGGGCGTCGTTGAGATAGCCCTGGTCCTCCAGAACGAAGAACAGGCGGGTCAAACCGATGGAAATGCCCACTCCAGGGAGTTGTTTATTCGTGTAATATTCCGCTAAGTTGTCATAGCGGCCGCCGGAACAGATGGAGCCGATCTCCGGATGGTCCAGCATGGTGGTCTCATAGACGGTGCCGGTGTAGTAGTCCAGTCCCCGGGCGATGGTCAGGTCCACGGCGAAGTGAGTCTCAGGCACGCCGAAGGCAGCCAGATATTTTGTCACCGCGTTCAGCTCATCCAGGCCCAGGTCAAAGACCTCGTTCCGGCCCCGGTAGCCCTCCAGGGCGGTCAGGACCTCCTCGTTGGTGCCGGTGATGGAGGTAAAGCTGAGGATCTCCCGGGCCTGCTCCGGAGAGAGGCCGGACTGCACCAGCAGCTCGGCCACCTTGTCCGGGCCGATCTTGTCCAGCTTGTCCACCGTGCGCATGATCTCGCCGGACTGCTGGGAAAGACCCAGCATGGCGTAAAAGCCGTTGAGGATCTTCCGGTTGTTCACCCGGATCTGGAAGCGCTTCAGCCCCAGGGCGGTGAAGGCCCGATAGATGATGGAGGGGATCTCCGCCTCGTTGCTGATGTCCAGGGCGCCGTCTCCGATGACGTCGATGTCCGCCTGATAGAACTCCCGGAAGCGGCCCCGCTGGGCCCGCTCCCCCCGGTAGACCTTGCCGATCTGGAAGCGACGGAAGGGGAAGGTGAGCTGGCCGTAGTTCAGCGCCACATACTTGGCCAGGGGGACGGTGAGGTCAAAGCGGAGGGACAGGTCGGTGTCTCCCTTGAGAAAGCGGTAGATCTGCTTCTCCGTCTCGCCGCCGCCCTTGGCCAGCAGGACCTCGCTGGCCTCGATGAGGGGGGTGTCCAGGGGGGTGAAGCCGTAGAGGGAGTAGGTCTCCCGCAGGATGGAGACCATCCGGTCGAACTGGACCTGCCGGGCGGGGAGCAGCTCCATAAAGCCGGACAGGGTGCGGGGTTGTACGTTTGCCATATCGATTCTCCTTTTTGGAATGGTTGGGGAGTCAAACAACAGATCAGGGTGCAGGGTCAGCGGTTGATGTCGGGGTTGTCGGTGCGGCCGGCCAGGTAGTCCATGGAGACGTTGAAGTAGTCCGCCAAGGCGATGAGGCCCCGCATATCGGGACAGGCCCGGCCCTTTTCATAGGAGTAGACCGCATATTTTTTCAGCCCGATGACGCTGCCGACCTCTTCCTGAGAGAGTCCTTTTTCTTTGCGGAGGGCTCGGATCCGCTCTGCGAAATTGGCCATAGTTCCTCCCAATTTTTGCTTGACAGTAGCAAATGAAACCACCATACTAAAAGTAGTTTAAAATGCTACTTTTAGGGGGTTGACATAATGGAGCAGATATATGAAAAACTGTATGAAGCCTTTGTCCCGCCCTGGGCCACGCCGGAGGAGACCGCAGCCGGTGAGGCCGGTGAGCCCTATTTTGACCGGCTCTGCCAGCGTTTCCCGCCCCAGGAGGCGGAGGACATCTGGGACGCGGCGCTGTCAGCGGGGGCCGCTGGCCGGGAGGAATGCTTCCTCCGGGGCTTCCGCCTGGGGGCCCTGCTGATGCTGGACCTCCTCTCCGGCGGGGAAGGGGAGCGGGGGACAAAAACGCGCTCCCGTCCCCTGTGATTGGGACGAGAGCGTTTCAAACACTTCGTGGTGCCACCCAAATTCAGGCGTGCGGACACGCCCCTTTGACCCTGTGTTGCGGCAGGGGGACCGCGCCCGTCTCCGGGCCCGCTGGTGGCGCTGTCTTCTCCGGGGCCGTCTCCGTAAGGTCCTTTCAGCCGAGGGACCTCTCTCTGTCCGGCGGTGTCCCGGATACTCATGCGCCGTCTTGGCGGTGGACGCTGTCCGCAGCCCGCGCGGGGGCGGGCCGGGGGAATGGGGAGAACGTCTCCCTCAGATGGCGAAGGGGATGCGGTTGGGGTTCATCACCTCGCGCCAGTCCAAGTCTCCCCGGGCCAGACCGTGGATCAGCAGCTCAGCGGTGGCCACGTTGGTGGCCATGGGGACGGAGTGCTGGTCACACAGCTTGGAGATGGACAGCACGCTGTCGTCCAGCTCTCCGGAGCGGGGGTCGTTGAAGAACAGCACCATGTCGATCTCGTTGTAGATGATGCGCTGACCGATCTGCTCGATGCCGCCGTGGGCGTGGGACAGGAACAGATTGACAGGAAGACCGGTGGCCTCCGCGACCATGCGGCCGGTGGTGTTGGTGGCGCATACGGTGTGCTTGGACAGGACGCCGCAGTAAGCAGTGCAGAATTGGACCATCAGTTCCTTCTTATGGTCGTGGCTCATCAGTGCGATGTTCATGGTGTGGCAAACCTCCTTTATACAGATGCCGGAAGGGAGTTCAGCGGATCCGCATGATAGGGACCCGGCGCCCCTCCAGACGCTTGGCAATGTTCAGGCAGGCGTTGGCCGCCCCCTGCCGTCCGCCCAGGATCAAGGGCCGCCCCAGGTTGGCGGACAGCATCACCTGGGGGTCCTCCGGCACTACGCCCAGCAGTGGCAGGCCGGCGGTGTCCATGGCGTCGTCAATGGTGGTGCGCAGCTGACGCAGCAGCTTGGGCTGGATGCGGTTCATCACCAGATGAATCTGCCGCAGAAAGTCCAGCTCACCCACGGTGCGCTGGGCGTCCCGAAGGGAAGAAGCGTCGTTGGTGGAGACGACGATGGCCCGGTCGGCCCCGCAGCAGGCCATCCGGAAGCCGGCGCCCAGGCCCGCGGGGGAGTCGATGAGGACATAGTCATACAGGGATCGGGCGGTATCCAGCATGCGGCGGACAGCCTCCTCCGTCAGGGCAGGGGAGAGGGTCATGGGCGCGGTGAGCAGGGCCAGACCCGGCAGATCGGGGTGGTTCACCGCCGCGCGGACCAGAGGGCAGCGTCCCTCCGCCACATCGGAGAAGTCCATCAGGGCCCGGTCGCTGAGGCCCAGGGAGATGTCCAGGTTGCGCAGGCCGATGTCCATGTCGATGCACAGCACGCTGTGCCCCAGGCGGGCCAGACTGCCGGCCACACCCCCGGTAATGGAGGTTTTTCCGGTGCCGCCCTTCCCGGAGGTGACGACAATTGCGGTTCCCATGTGTGCGCAGACCTCCCATCACACCATTTTAAGTGTATCACAAATCCCACCCACGTCAATGGGTTTATGAGAAATTTTGAAAAATGGAGCCGAAAATCCAGGTAAAGCCCTACCCTCTGTACACTGAGGGTATCGATCCTGGGGGGCTGGCGGAGACATCGCTCCGGTCTCACAGCGGGGCTTTCTGGATCTTGGCCCACCGCCGGGGATAGCCCTTCAGGGTTGGGGCCACCTTCCGCAGGACTACCAGACGGTGAATGACGTCGGTGCCGGGAATGGTGTAGTCCCGGCACTCCTCCAGACGGGCACCCAGCAGCTTGATGCAGTGGGCGGCCTCCTCCAGCTCCCGGCCGCAGTCCACCGACTTCATGGCCAGAAAAGCGCCCCCTACCTTGACATAGGGCAGGCACAGCTCACACAGCAGGCGGAGCTCGGCCACCGCCCGGGCAGTGACCAGATCAAAGCTGTCCCGGAAGCCCTTCTCCAGAGCCTGCTCCTCCGCACGGGCATGGATGACCCGGATGCCGGTGAGGGAGAGCTGGGCGCTGACCTGAGCCAGCCAGTCCACCCGCTTGTTCAAACTGTCCAGCAGAGTGACCTGGAGGGAGGGGACCAGGATCTTCAGGGGCAGACCCGGAAAGCCGGCCCCGGTGCCCACGTCCAGGAGGGCCCTGTTCTCAAAGTCGGCGCAGGTGAGCAGGGCAGCGCAGTCCAGCATATGGAGCTGGGCCACCTTTACCGGGTCGGTGATAGCAGTCAGGTTCATCACCTGGTTCTTCTCCAGCAGGAGATGGCCGTATTCCGCCAGCTGGCTGGGGGCCTGCTCCGGCACCCGGTCCAGCAGGCCCAGATCCGCCAGACCGGCGGCAATGATGTCACGCATGGCTCGTTCCTCCAAAAATCAGGGCGCCCCGGTGACGAAGACGCCCACCAGGCTGAAATTGGACAGCAGGCCCACGATGCCCAGGGGGAGGGTGGCCAGCGCCGCCAGGAAGCACACCGCAGCCAGGGCGATGGCGGGCCATTTGCCGGGGCGGCCGGTGGTGCGCCAGCTGACCAAAGCCAGGATACCCAGGCCGATCAGGCCGGGGACGGCCAGGAGAGGGGCCATGTTCACCAGCATGGAGCCGGTAAAGTAGTAATAGGTCATCATGGCCACCAGGATCACCATATAGACCACACCGATCCAGGCCATGGTCCGCTTCACCGGGGAGGCGGGGGTATAGGGTGCTGGGGCGTCTTGCTCCTCCTGCGGGGGGATCTTTTTTTCTTCCATCAGGTCCTCTCTTTCAGCAGGTCCCGGATCTCTGTGAGCAGCAGCTCTTCCTGGGAGGGCGCCGGGGGAGGTGCGGGGGTCTCCTCCTTTTTCCGGTGGAGGCGGTTGAGGGCTTTCACGAGGCAGAACACCGCAAAGGCCATGATGAGAAAGTTCAAGATGGCGTTGATGAAATTGCCGACCATCAGGGCACCGCCCCCGGGCAGTTCTACGGCCATGGCGGCCAGGGCGGTGTTGTTTCCGGCGATGATGCCCAGAATGGGGTTGAGAATATCGTTGACCAGGGAGGTGGTGATGTTGCTGAAGGCGCCGCCGATGATGACGCCTACGGCCAGGTCCATCACATTGCCCCGGGCGATAAAGGACTTGAACTCTTGGATGAAGGCTCTCATAAGCAAAAAGCTTCCTTTCTATTTCTTGAGGCTCTGAGATAGGGAGCAGCCGGAGAGGGCGGGGGAGAGGGGGAAAGCCTCTGCCTCTTTGCACCCGGAAACCCTTGCGGCGCAAGGGTTTCCGGGTGCAGACCGTTCTGGAGCGATTTCCAGGGGCGAAAATGATCCAAAGCCAGGGGCGGGGATGCGCTGTCCGCTGGAGACGGGTAAAACAAATCGTTATATTCCTTAAAAAAATTACAAAACGAAATTTTAAAGGCAGTCATCGGCCCCATTGGGGCACGGACACGCGATATAGCCGGAGAGAAGAGCTGGGGTCACTGCTTGGGGGTCAGCATCTGGGTGCCGCCCATGTAGGGCTGGAGGACGGCGGGGATCTTCACAGTGCCGTCCGCCTGGAGGTTATTCTCCAGGAAAGCAATGAGCATCCGGGGCGGGGCGACCACAGTGTTGTTCAGGGTGTGGGGCAGGTAGGTGCCCTTCTCCCCCTTGACCCGCATCTTCAGGCGGCGGGCCTGAGCATCGCCCAGGTTGGAGCAGGAGCAGACCTCAAAATACTTCTGCTGGCGGGGGGACCAGGCCTCGATGTCACAGGACTTTACCTTCAGGTCAGCCAGGTCGCCGGAGCAGCACTCCAGCTGGCGGACCGGGATATCCAGGGAGCGGAACAGCTCTACCGAGTAGCGCCACATCTGCTCGTACCACTTCATGGAGTCCTCCGGCTTGCACACCACCACCATTTCCTGCTTCTCAAACTGGTGGATGCGGTAGACGCCCCGCTCCTCGATGCCGTGGGCCCCCTTCTCCTTGCGGAAGCAGGGGGAGTAGGAGGTAAGGGTCTGGGGCAGGGACTCCTCGGGGATGATCTGGTCGATGAATTTGCCGATCATGGAGTGCTCGCTGGTGCCGATAAGATAGAGGTCCTCGCCCTCGATCTTGTACATCATGGCGTCCATCTCGGTCTGGGACATGACGCCCTCCACCACGTTGCCGTGGATCATGAAGGGGGGAATACAGAAGGTGAAGCCCTTGTTGATCATAAAGTCTCGCGCATAGGCCAGCACCGCTTCATGGAGCCGGGCAATATCCCCCATGAGGTAGTAGAAGCCGTTGCCGGAGACCCGGCCGGCAGCGTCCATGTCGATGCCGTTGAAGGACTCCATGATCTGGGTGTGGTAGGGGATCTCAAAGTCAGGGACCACAGGCTCACCGAAGCGCTGGACTTCCACATTGCAGCTGTCGTCAGGGCCGATGGGGACGGAGGGATCAATGATATTGGGGATCTGTAGCATGATGTGACGGATCTGCTGCGCCAGTTCAGTCTCTTTGGTCTCCAGCTCAGCCAGCCGGTCGGCGTTGGCCTTGACCTGGGCCTTGACGGCCTCGGCCTCCTCCAGCTTGGAGGGGTCCTTTTTGGCCTGGCCCATCAGCATACCTACCTGCTTGGACAGGGCGTTCCGGTTGGCTCTCAGCTCATTGGCTTCGCTGACAGCGGCCCGGTTCTCCTCGTCCAATGCCAGTACCTGGTCCACCAGGGGCAGTTTGGCATCCTGAAACTTTTTCTTGATGTTTTCCCGCACTGCATCGGGGTTTTCACGAATAAATTTGATATCCAGCATGGGGATCGCACTCCTTTTTTATCTTAACAGAATGGGATGAGCTCCTGTGGGGAAATTGGGCGAAAATAAAAATGTTTCACGTGAAACCTGGCCGGCGGAGATGTCCTGCCATCCGGCCTAAAGCCGGTCAGTACAGGGCGTCCCAGATCTCCTGATACCGGTCAGCAGGGGAGAAGCGGCCGTTATCGGTGTAGCTCTCCTGGGGAAGATAGCTCTTCAGGGGGGCCTCTCCGGAGGAGGTGTCCTCCAGTACCGCGATCAGATCACGGCAGAGGGAGTAGCGGCCCCGCACATAGGCCTCATCGATCTGCCAGAAGTAGTCCATGGCCTCCTTGGTGCGCTCCAGGACCTGTCCCTGCTGCTCCCCGGCGGCGGTCAGGCTGTCGATGGTCCCCAGCAGGGTGTCGATCTGTTCCTGGAGGTCTTGGATCTCATTTTTCAGGGCGCCGTTCTCCTCCAGGGCGCTCTGGGCGGTCTGCATCCCGGAGAGGGAGTCCTTCAGATCAGAGACTGAGGAGGTCAGGTCCCCCAGCGTCTCATTGCTGCGGCGCTGGTCCATGGCGTAGGTCATCAGCAGCAGGGCAAAGGCCGCTGCAAAGAGGATAGTGATGTAGAGCACCACCGACTGCCTGCGCCGCCGCTGCTGGCCAGGACGCTCCTCCTTGGGAGGACCGCCTGCCTGGGGGGCGTTCTGCGCCGGCTTCTGGGGATCAGCCATGGCCCTGCACCTCCCCGGCGTTCAGCCGCTCCAGAGCCTCCAGCAGAAGCTCCAGATCCTGGCTGTTGTAGTATTCCAACTCGATCCTGCCTTTTTTGCCTCGGTGGGCGATGTGGACCTTCCGGCCCAACCGGCCGGAGAGATTCTTTTCCGCCTCCCCGAGGTAGAGGGCCAGACTGTCCCCCGCCTGCTTAGGCGGGGCCTTCTTTTCCCGCTGGAGGGCCTTGACCAGTGCCTCCGTCTGGCGGACGGAGAGCCCGTCAGCAATGACCTTCTTGGCGGCCTGCCGCTGGAGCTCCGCCGTGGGGGCGCCCAGCAGGGCACGGGCGTGGCCGGCGGAGAGCTGTTCCTCCTCCACCAGCTTCAAGAGGTCCTCCGGGAGGGCCAGCAGCCGCAGGGTATTGGTGATGGCAGGCCGGGATTTTCCCATCCGATCCGCCACCTGTTCCTGGGTGAGGCCGTATTCCTCCATCAGCACCTGATAGCCCCGGGCCTCTTCGGCCGGGTTCAGGTCCTCTCGCTGGAGGTTCTCGATCAGGCCCAGCTCCATCACTTTGCGGTCATCCGCCTCGATGATGACTGCCGGCACCTCCGCCAGGCCGGCCAGCTTGGCGGCCCGCCAGCGGCGCTCACCGGCGATGATCTGGTAGTAGCCGGAGGACAGACGGCGCACTGTCAGCGGCTGGATGATGCCGTGGACCCGGATAGACTCTGCCAGATCGGCCAGGGCATCCTGGTCAAAGCGCTTCCGGGGCTGATTCAGGCCGGGCTGTACCTGGGAAATGGGGAGGGAGACGGAGCCCTCTCCCTGCGCTTGCAGGTCCGGGTCGCCCAGCAGGGCGTTCAGCCCCCGGCCCAGGCCCAGCTCTTTGGTTCGCTTTGCCATAGTAGCTCCTTCCTTATAAAAATAACAGTGGAGATCAAAATTCAGCCGTCGGGGCCAGACTTACGGCCCCGGCGAAAAAGCGGGGGAGAACTCAGACAGGGGCCGCCGTGGGGTGCTTGGCTGCGATCTCCTCCGCCAGCAGCCGGTAGGCCTCCGCCCCCCGGGAGTAGGGGTCGTAGGCGGTGACGGGCTTCCCGTGGCTGGGGGCCTCGGATAAGCGCACATTGCGGGGGATGACCGTGGCGTAGACCTGACCGGGAAAGTGACGTTTAACTTCCTCCGCCACTTGAAGAGAGAGATTGGTGCGGCTGTCAAACATGGTGAGCAGCACGCCCTCTAACACCAGCCGGGGATTCAGTGAGCGTTTGACCAAGCGGACGGTAGAGAGCAGATCGCTCAGCCCCTCCAGGGCGTAGTACTCACACTGGACCGGGACCAGCAGGGAGTCGGCGGCGCACAGGGCGTTCACTGTCAGCAGCTCCAGAGAGGGGGGGCAGTCCACAAAGATGAAGTCGTAGCCGGGAGAGAGGACCTCTAGGGCCTTTCGGAGCAGATGCTCCCGGTCCGGCAGGGCGATCATCTCCACGCCCGCTCCGGCCAGCGCCTTGTTGGAGGGAAGCACGTCCCCGTAGTGGGTAGTGACTACGCCGCGGCGGGGATCGGCCCCATTGATGAGCACGTCGTAGACATTTGGGGAGGCGGTGTTCTTGTCCACTCCCATACCGGAGGTGGCGTTGGCTTGGGGGTCGAAGTCGCACAGCAGTACCCGCTTTCCCAGCGCGGCCAGGGCGGCGGTGAGGTTGACGGTGGTAGTGGTCTTGCCCACGCCTCCCTTTTGATTGACGATAGCGATGATCTTGGCCATGGGGCGCCTCCTGAGTCGAAATGGCGGACGGGTGTACAGCAGACTTCCGCAGAGCTTTATTATATCAACCGAGGGAACGCATTTCAACTCTTTTTCCCGTTTTTCCGGCCTGGTAGCGAGAAAAGGCGGCGGACCGCACAGGGGCGGCCCGCCGCAAGGGGAGAGGTGCAGACAGAGGGAGAGAGCCGAGACCGGGCCTGCCTCCAGGCGATCTGGCTTCGGCAGGCGATGGGGAGGAAAGGGGAGATAGGAAAAGAGAATGTTTCACGTGAAACATTTTTACCGAATGGCCTGGGGAATACGGATGGTGAGCAGGATCTCTCCATCCTTATCCTGGCGGTCACAGCGGGCATCCACCCCTGCAGACCGCATTAGGGCCATGCTCCGAGTCAGAGTGTTAAGAAAAAGGCGGACATCCTTCACCACAAA
This sequence comes from Clostridium sp. DFI.5.61, assembly GCF_024462915.1. Taxonomy (NCBI): domain Bacteria; kingdom Bacillati; phylum Bacillota; class Clostridia; order Eubacteriales; family Clostridiaceae; genus Clostridium; species Clostridium sp. DFI.5.61. The sequence goes on along the minus strand of NZ_JANGBZ010000036.1, from coordinate 2,265 downwards.
GGTGCGTTTGGTTCTGGTGCGGGGAGGAGGGGAGAGAAGCTGATCTACCAAGGCGTCTGTCTGGGCCACGGTGAGCTGCCGGGACAGGATCTGCTCCAGGGCCTTCTGGCGCAGGCTGGGGTCCTCCAGCCGAAGCAGGGCCCGGGCATGGCGCTCAGTGCAGCCGCCGTCCCGCAGGGCCCGGAGAGTGTCCTCCGGCAGCTTCAGCAGGCGCAGCTTGTTGGCCACGGCGGACTGGCTCTTGCCGATGCGCCGGGCAGCCTCCTCCTGGGAGAGATGGTAGACAGAGATCAACCGGTCCAGGGCCAGGGCCTCCTCCCAGAAGTCCAGGTCCTTGCGCTGCAAGTTCTCTACCAGAGCCAGCAGGGAGGAGCGCTGGTCGTCGATCTGGAGAGAGATGCAGGGGACCTCTTCCAGTCCTGCCAGCTTGGCGGCCCGGAGCCGCCGTTCCCCGGCTACCAGCTCCCAGCCGTCTGCCCGACGGCGCACAGTCAGGGGCTGGAGCAGCCCCAGAGCCTGGATGGAACCAGCCAGCTCCTCCAGTTCCTGGGTGCCAAAAACCCGGCGGGGCTGATTGGGATTGGGTGAGATGGCGTCTACAGGGAGGAACAGCACCCGGGGACTGTCCAGCAATCCCTTCTTTCGCAGCAGCTGCATTCTGGATACCCCCTTTGATCCTTCCGCTGTTATAAAACAGCTCGTCTTGATATCCATATTTTACCATAAAAAAATAAAAAGAAAGTTGGATTCTGTCGCAGTTGTGGAAAATCCAGTGGAAAAGTTGAAAAAAGAAGGGCTTGGCCCGGGAAATTGCAGGGGGAGAAAAAGGAAAGAAAGACCTTGTAAGTTTCCTCCATATCATATATACTGAAAGAGAGCAGTCAGAGAGGGAGCTGTAAACAGATGCGGCCCAAAGTGAGGAAAGGGCTGCATGGACGGAAAGGAGAGCTGTCAATGAACAAGAAGAAACTTCCCCTTGCATTTTGGATTTTCATCGGGCTGGTGGTCGGCATCGCAGTGGGCCTGGCCCTGATGATGGTGCCCAACGGACTGGACATCGCGAAAAACTACATTCTGCCCTGGGGCACGATCTTCCTGAACCTGCTGAAATTCATCGTGGTGCCCATCGTGCTGTTTTCTATCGCCTCCGGTGTCATCTCTATGCAGGACATCGGCCGGGTGGGCTCGGTGGGAGGCAAGACGATCGTGTATTACATGTGCACCACCGCTTTTGCCGTGGTGTTGGCCCTGGTGCTGGCCAGCGCGGCCAAGGGGATGCACATCTTTGCGGCCATGGAGACCTCCGGCCTGGCCTATGAACCCCCGGCGGGCCAGTCGCTGATGCAGACCATCATCGACATCTTCCCCTCCAACCCCATCACGCCGCTGGCCAATGCCTCCATGCTCCAGGTCATCGTCATCTCTCTCCTAGTGGGCTTCGGCATCCTGCTGGCGGGGGAAAAGGGGTTGGTGGCCGCCCAGGTGGTGGACAGCTTCAATGAGGTGTCCATGAAGATCATGGACCTGATCATCAAGCTCTCGCCCATCGGCGTAGCCTGCCTGATCTGCCCGGTGATCGTGGAAAACGGGCCCAAGATCCTGGCTCAGCTGGTGGCGGTGCTGGCGGTGGCCTATGTGGGCTATATCGTCCACGCCGTGGTGGTGTACTCCAGCACGGTGAAGGCCCTGGGCGGCGTATCCCCCATCGCCTTCTTTAAGGGGATGGCCCCTGCCATGATGATGGCCTTCTCCTCCGCATCCTCGGTGGGCACCCTGCCCTTCACCCTGGAGTGCTCCGAGCGGCTGGGGGCCCGGAAGGAGGTCGCCTCCTTCGTGCTGCCCCTGGGCGCCACCATCAACATGGACGGAACTGCCATCTACCAGGGGGTGTGCGCCGTTTTCATCGCATCCTGCTATGGGATCGACCTGACCATCGGCCAGATGGCCACCATCGTGCTCACCGCCACCTTGGCTTCTATCGGCACTGCGGGCGTCCCCGGCGCCGGCATGGTGATGCTGGCCATGGTGCTCCAGAGCGTAAATATCCCGGTGGAGGGCATCGCGCTGGTGGCCGGCATCGACCGGATCTTTGACATGGGCCGCACCACCATCAACATCACGGGCGATGCGGCCTGCGCAGTGGTGGTCTCCAAGATGGAGGACCGCAAGGTGGCCCGCACCAAGAGTGTTTTGGGCTGATCAAAGAACAGAGAGCGGGGGGGGGGGGGGGGGGGGGGGGGGGGGGGGGGGGGGGGGGGGGGGGGG
>NZ_JANGBZ010000035.1:0-31059 GCF_024462915.1 Clostridium sp. DFI.5.61 | reverse complement strand
GACAGCGCCGCCGCAGTGGACACAGTCACAAATCTCTGCATCTTTCTTTTCATCTCGGATACCTCCTTATATTTTTGTTTGCCCCTTCACATTTTGGTCATTTTCTATAATTTTCCTCTCATATTTTCTCTTTTTTATTATACTATGTCCACCCTCTATTTTCTAATGTGCATTTTCGATTGTTTCATATCATTTTTACATGATTTTACGTGCGATAAACGTCACGCTGCCAATGTCATCGGTGCTCTGGGCTCTTGTACACTCCTGTTCGTTGGGGGCCAGCATGGAGAGATTGACATTGTGTTGGGGCGGCTTACTCTTGTGTCTTTTCCCTCATTTTAGATTAACGCTGTGCAGTAGGATTCAAAAATTGACTCCTGATATTGGACAATCCCCTGTATAGTCATGTTTTTCCTCCGTTTCATCTTCCTTTGTTCGGGGCTCCACTCTGCATTACGACGGCAGGTGGTTAAGTTCCGGCGTATTTCCCAATATAAATTAAAAAGTCCTCTATTCCCCTTTCCGCTTTGTATAGATGCCTTCAAATTATCCTACCTCAAATTGAGGCAGGTTTCGGCAAGCGTAAGCGTAAAACGCGAGCCAAAACCTCCGGCTAAGCCGGAGACTTGAATAGTCCCTGGAAGGGCCTGGCGCCGGCAGGCATCTCAAGACGCATAGAATATCCTTCGCCTGCATCTTGCTCTCCGCCGCCCGCAAACGGGTATATTATCTTCTATTTCAAATTTCCTCATAACTGTCACTTGGTAAGTTGTCAACTCGCTTCGCTCGCAGCTTTTTGCTAAAGCATACGAAGGGAGCTTACCAGCAAAGCTGGTGATTCTTTTTGCCCAAAAGAAATGCAGGCGATCAAAAAGGCGTACCCTGATAAAGAAGTTTTTCATATTCTGCAAAGACAACGGCACGATACTACGGCACCATGTCATTGTTCTTTTGCTGTATTCGAGAGGAACAGGGTTGTAGCTATTTATGTTGATGATGGGGGAGCAGATAAGCAGAACCTGTGAATTTGACAGCACCGCCCGATCCCCTGTTTCAGGGAACCGGTGGTAAAATTAGGATGGTAAAACATTTTTAATCCGTCGGCAAGGACCATAGAAATAACTAAGAAGAGAGCAAAAATCTTCTATTACAGCCGCATTGGAAACTCCAGTTCGATCAGGTCATTTCTAGTTGTTTATTGACATTTCCTCATTCTGCACTATTATTAAGAAAAGCAATAATGCAAGATGGTCGTATGTTACGAGAACAATCTGTATCATCTAAAAAGTTAGATATGGGATAGGAGTCGGATACTAATTGAGCTACATATCGGCATTTGATCCGTCAGAAGACAAAAAGAGGAATTTAGCCTCTAAGATATTATATATCAGCGAAAGCGTCATAAAATTCTTCTGGGATGACGCGCCCCGGCTCGGCATTCAGCAGCGAGAGGGGCCGCAGGACATGGCTTTCGACGTGCTGGACGCAATTAAAAGCGGCGTTATGTTGTGATTGAGACTGCGTTGGGATAGGAAAAAGCTTTGCCTATCTGATGCCCATTTTGCTTTACAATTCCAAAACCTTTCATCCAGTCGTAATCGCAACGTCAACCATTGCCTTGCAGGAGCAGCTTCTGAGCGATATGGAGCTGCTGAAGAAATGGTTACGCCTTGATCCTGACCTCATTTTGGCGAAGGGGAAGAACCACATTTTTGTCTCCAAGATGTGAGTCTTAAGTTTACGATACAAGTGCAGCAAAAAAAGAAGTGACTCAAGGCGGAAGAACTCCCAAAATGGTGTTTGCGAACAACCAAGAAGGAGGCCCAGCCATGAGCCACTATAGATATCTTAGCATAGAAGAACGGGAAAAACTATGCCTGACAAGAGGACTGGGGGCGAAGCTATGTGAGATTGCCCAGGAACTTGGGCGTGCTGTGTCAACGATCAGTCGGGGACTGAAAAAATAAGCAGGTACGGCAGCCATATAGCCCATCACAGGCATAGAGGAACTATGAAAAAAGATGAAAGGGTCGGAAACATATTCTTTGTGATCCCGAAAAACAGAAGTATGTTCGCCGCTTCATTCAAGAGGGCCATTGGTCTCCTGAGCAACTATCGAACCGGTTGAAGTTGGAATCCGCAGAGGTACAGATCGGCTATGCGGCCATCTATCGCACGCTCAAAGCCTGGGTATTTGACTGGAACAAGCGGGCAATCAGCAGGAGTAAAAAGCAGGCGCTCGCCTATCATCTTCGACGCAAGGGGAAAAACGAGGTAAGAAGTGGGATAAACGCCGGCAAGGCCCCCATTTTTGTGATGCCGGATACATGACCGCCCATTCGCAGCCAATGACCGCAGCGAATTGGGAGATTTTGAGTCGGATATCGCTGTGGGCAAGCGCGGAGAAGCATGTCTCTTATCTCTGGTAGACGGGAATCTAGGTTTAACCCTGGCCGTCAAGTTGCCCCGAGGAATAGCGCAGGCAGCCCGTGACACTATGACTGTTCTGCTTGGCAGTTTACCTCCAAACACGGTGAAAGCATCACGCCTGACTGTGGGGCTGAGTTCTCACTCTATCAGGATGTCTCTAATGCTCTCAGCAATGTCCCGTTTTACTTTGCCGACCCTCACTCTCCACGGCAACGCGGCACCAATGAAAATACAAATGGCCTGCTCCGTGAATTCCTGCCCAAAGGTTCCGATTTCGCTCTTGTTTTACCGGATACCATTGACCGCTTCATTTTCCTGTTAAATCTGTGCCCTCGAAAATGCCTTGCCTGTCGTTCCCGGCTGAGATATTTTTCTCGACGCTGTTGCACTTGACTTGATAACTTGCCTTTTTAGGTTTGACTTCTATATAGCCAGTCTTACAGATGCTCGACCATTGTTAGAAAGCTAAATATTCTGCTGCAAATCTCAACAAGTGGTTTAGAAAAGGTTGGAATGCTCTACTCCGCCGAGTTTTTCTTCAATGCTTTAGATGGTTCTCAGCGTTAGCCTGAGCAAAACGAAAGCAAATAAATGCTTCAGCGCACAACTGTTGTATGTGGCGGGGAAGATGCAGCTGACTACAGGCGGAAAGAACTTTTATGCCGGTCCCGTTGCTGCAGGATGTGCAGAGCCTCACAGGCAGCACGGCAGGCCCGACGCTCGCTGCTGTCATCCGTGGACCAGGTGTTGTCTAGGCGGTTTGTAATGACAGAGAGAATGGAGGCCATACGCATATTGTGGAGGTATCCCACCACAAATTGTCCGGCTGAGTCTGTATCGATGTTGGTCACACGTGCTTGGCGCAGATCGTCAATTAAGTGCTGGGCGGAGGAGGGCCAATAGCCCTGTTCGCTAAGTTTTCGCCCCTGGCCGATATACAGGGAGGAAGGGCTGTACATGATTCCATATCCGTAACGAAATCCCAGATGCTCGCAGGCTTCGCCCAGAGCATTTACCACGTCCAGATTAGCCACAGCAGGAAAGCTTCGATCGATATAACAATCGCTGGTACCGTCAGCCCGGATAGCAGCCACTGGAATGATCAGGTCTCCCGGGGCAAAGCGGGGGCTGATGGAGCCGGTAGTGCCGATGCGGATGGCGGTTTCCACCCCAATGTTGCACAGCTCGTGGATACAGATTTCTGCACTGGTAGTACCGATGCCAGTGGAGACACAGCCAATTTCAGTACCCTGATATCGGCCACGGGCGGAGCGGAACTCTCGGTTATATTTCAGACAGGCTCCCTCCTCCAGCACGTCGAGTACCAGGTCAACCCGCTGAGGAGAGCCGGGAAGCAGCACACCTTTGGGCATATCGCCGGGATGGAGCTGAATGTGATATTCCTCCGCTTTGGGGCGGGGAAATTCGGTTTCCAGATGAGACATAGTATTAATACTCCTTGCAGTCAATGCCCTTTGTAGCGGGGCCGTAGGGATAGGGGTATATTTCCCCAATGGTCATCAATTCAATTTCCCCTTCTGTGGTGGCACCGATGATGCGCACATCTGGGTTATTGTCGCAAAACTCCCAAATAACCTGGCGGCACTCAGCACAGGGAACGCCGGAATAGGGGCCGTAGCATACCAGTGTGTCAATCACCCGTTCACCGTGGATGGCCATGTTCATCACGGCGTTGCGCTCGGCGTGGCAGGTGGTCTGGAGAGAGATAACCTCTACATTACACCCACCGTAGCAGGTGCCGGAAGCTGTACGGACGCTGGCCCCTACCTGGTGGTGGCTGTAGGGGGTATATGCGTTGTCCCGGTACTGCATAGCCAGCCGAACCAGGCTTTGGTCCTGTGGGGAGAGCTTGTCAAATGTAGTGATGGTCATAAAAATCCTCCTATCTACTAATCGGGACGACCGGTGTGGTCAGTGGACTTCCGCCCGCTGCCTGCCGTTCCAAAGTCCGATGCAGAAAGGAATGGCGGAGACGATCAGGCCGCCCAGGGAGCCGGGGAAAGGTTCCCCCATCAGAATGAGAATGACAGCGGTGAGTACGCCGGAGACAATGGTGAGCAACATGGCGCGGTCGGAAAGCTTCCAGTGGAAAGAACCGGCGATGACGGGCAGAAGCAGACCGGGGACATAGACGGAATAGCCATACATCAGGATCTGGGTGACACTGGGTACTTTCAGAGCCAGTACCAGGGCGATCAGTCCTACCAGCACCACAAACAGCCGGTTGACCAGTAAAGAAGAGGCCGGCTTTTCCTTTCCTGTGTTTCGCAGGACGGAGTAGACATCCTGCTCCAGGGTGGAGGAACATACCAGAAGGGTAGAACTGGCGGTGGAAACAGCCACCCCGGCAAAGGCGGCCACCAGCAAACCCAGCATCCCCTTGGGCAGGACCAGCTGGGAAAGATTGAGCATAGCGCTGGCAGGATCGGAGCCGGCAGGCAAAATAAATCTGGCCATAATACCGATGAACATAAGGATCAGGCCAAAGATAATCATCAGCAGGAAAGCGGCAGTGATATTGCCCTTGGCGGATTTCTCGTCCTTGGCCGCAAATACCCGCTGCAAGGCCATGTTATCAATAAAACCGGCGGGAGCCAGGAGCCACCAGGTAATCATAGTTCCGGCGGGCACACTGCCAAAAAGCTTGTAAAATCCGTCGATAGAAGTGGTTTGAGCCAGGGCCTCGGGCACGTCGTAGTGAAGCAGCAGTACCGCAGGGATAACAAGGCCCAGGACCACAAGAAAGAGGACTGCCTGCAGGGAATCGGTATACACTACCGCCCGGAAACCGCCCAGCAGCGTGAAGAGAACAATAATGATATAGGCCACAATCACGGCGGCAGTTCCGTTCAGGTCGGTAAAGGTGGTGATGACCAGGACAATCCCCGCCACTTGACCGGCGGTCCAAGCCAGATAATTCCACACGGTCACTAGGGAGGCAGCCACACGGACAGCCTTGGAGGAGTGGTTCACATCCACTACGTCGGGAAGAGTAACGTGCATTCTTCGACGAAGCAGCTTTGCCATGGTCATACCCATAATAAACACACCAATGGGGAAAGTAGCCCACCACCACCAACCGGCAATTCCATATTCATATACATACTGGGGGGTACCGAACAGACCGGACAGGCCAGTGAAAGAGGCAAAGAGCGATAGAATAATATAGATGTTGCCTACGTTCCGTCCGGCGAGGACAAAGTCTTCGTCCGTCTTGACTGTTTTCATGGAATGATAGCCAATGTAAAGCATTACAGCGAGATAGGCAAGAATTACCAACCAGTCTAATGCACTCATTTTTAACATTCCTTTCATCAAAAATTCTTGCCGGCATGTTTATTTTACACAAACACACTTTTAAAAACTATGACATGCGTCATAGTTAAAATTTTAATTTATGCTATCATAAAAGAAATAGAGAGCACTGCCTACAGCGCTGTCTATAAAAGAGGTGTATGAGATGGAACATGATAATCAGACGATACGTCAGTTCTTATGTCCCTTTGGCTTTGAGCCACCTGATTATGTATGGAAGAAGATGCACCTGAGGACAGTACCAGCTAAGGCGGTTTTAGTGCTGGCGGGGAGCAATCTGAATGCGATCGATATCCTTCTTCAGGGAGAGATACACGTGGTCAACTCCTTTTCCGATGGGAAAGAGTTCGGCTACACCAATGAGCGCAGCTTGACCCTTTTGGGAGACATAGAGTATTTTTCCGGGGTGAAGCAGTATGCCTCGTCGGTGATTGCCAAGACCACGGTGACACTGGCGGAGCTGGATCTGGAGTCTTTCCAATACTGGTTTGACTGCGATAAGCTATTTCGGGATCATGTGGTAGCTCACATCGCCCAAAAGGCGTATAAAATGGCGGGCAGGTTTGGCACGGAAAAATATGAGGATGCCATCTACCGCCTGACTAAGACCATACTGGATTATCTGCCGGATCGGGCGGAGCACGGCGGCATGCTGGCTCTGCACTATTCCCACTTTGAACTGGCTTTTCTTTCCGGGATGAGTGAGCGGTCGGTAAATCGAGTTCTGAAGAGGCTGAAAGAGGAAAAATTGGTCACCATAGGTCGGAAGCGGGTTCTCATCTGGCCGAAGGACGTACAGCGCCTACGAACTATGCTGGAACAGCGGTATTGAAACGGAGGAAGAGAAGGAATGTGTTGGGAAACAGCTTACGAGCAGTGGTTGAACGCGCCTGCCCTGTCCCAACAGGAACAGGAAGAGCTGAGGGCCATTCAGAAGGACAAGATGGAACTGCGAGAGCGTTTTTGCGCCCCTTTGGCTTTCGGTACCGCCGGACTTCGCGGGACGATGAAAGTGGGTCTACACCATATGAATGTCCATGTTGTCCGGTGGGTGACCCAGGGATTTGCCGAGGTAATCTGTGCCGAGTCTGATTGGGCCGGGGACCGAAAGGCCGCGGTATGCATGGATGGGCGTAAGAACAGCCGGCGTTTTGCCGAAGCGGCCGCAGAGGTACTGGCTGCCAATGGCATAACGGTTTATCTCTTTGACGGCCCTCGCCCAACTCCGGAGCTCTCCTTTGCCGTGCGGGCCTATGGGTGCCTGGCAGGCATCAATATCACGGCCAGCCACAACCCCAAAGAATACAACGGATATAAAGCGTACTGGTGTGATGGGGCCCAGCTACAGACAGAGACGGCGATGGCTGTTTCCGCACGGCTTGAAGAAATCGATGTGTTTGCTGGGCCAAAGCGTATGGATCTTCAGCGTGGGATTGAGCTGGGACGGATTTGTTTGCTGGGACGGTCCTGCGATGAGGCATATCTAAAAGCGGTGGAGGAGCTGTCCACTGTCTGGCCGGGGATGGAAGCTGATAAAGAGAAAGTCAAAATCGTGTATACGCCCCTCCACGGCTGCGGATACCAGCTGGTACCAGAAATCCTGTGCCGGACGGGGTTGCAGAGACTGCTCTGCGAACCCAGTCAAATGGTGTTGGATGGGGATTTTTCTACAGTGGAATCGCCCAATCCGGAATATCCGGAGAGCTTTGCCCGGGCAGCAGAACTTGCCATCAGAGAAAACGCGGACCTGATTTTGGGAACCGACCCGGATTGTGACCGGGTGGGCCTTCTGGTGAGAGGACCGTCAGGGAAATTTCTCCCCCTCTCCGGCAACCAGACAGGTGTACTCCTTCTTGACTACCTGATTGGTGCCCAAAGACGGTCTGGCAGGCTGCCGCAAAAGGCAATTGTCCTTAAAACCATTGTGACAACCGATATGGCCCGAGCCATAGCGCAAGACAACGGCATCGCGTGCTATGATACCTTTACGGGCTTTCGCTTTCTTGCTCAGCGGATGGAACAGCTGGAGCAGGCAGGGGCGGGCGAGGTGATTTTTTCCTTCGAAGAGGCTTACGGCTGCATGATTGGACACCACGTCAGAGATAAAGACGGGGTATCCACCGCTATGCTGATTGGCGAGATGGCGGCGTGGTACGCTGGGCAAAATTGTTCTCTGTACGATGCCTTGCAAGCCCTCTATACGCGATACGGCTGGTACGGTGAGCGGACTGAGCAGTTTTACCGGACTGGACAGGCGGGAGCCAAGGAAATCGCTGACTTTATGACCCACTTGCGGGAAGCGCCGCCGAAGCAGATCCTGGGAACTCGGGTGGTTGCTGTCCGGGACTATCTCTCCGATGACCAACAGAGCAAGGAACGAAAGCGTTCTGCCCCCGCCCAAGCCTCCAACGTATTGCGGCTGGTGCTACAAGACGGTGCTGAACTGGTTGTTCGGCCCTCTGGTACCGAACCTAAAATCAAATTTTATATTCTGGTCTGCGGCGATACCCCTGAAAAACGGGATGCGCTTCTGGAACGGTATGCGTCCTGGATCAACGGATTGGAAATTGCCCGCTGAGCCGTTATGAAAATAGGGTGTGGCACTTCCTATTCCATTGATTCTGTCCAGTACAAAGTTTGAATAGGTTACAATTTGGAGTAAGTGCTAAACGCAAAGCAAGACTAACTATATAGAGGATATTTCTTTCACATGCACAGCTAATTTTAATTTGAGATAAAAGGAAGTCTGTAAAATATAAATTCAGGCAGTTATTAATTTTAATTTTTTATGAAAGCAGCTGGCCTGAACTCAGGTCAGCCTGCTTTTTCAAATGGGGCCTTCTCTTCACTTTTCCAGACACGATGCTCAGTCTTTTCTAAGCAACCGGCCACTCCGTTTCCAGCTGCCACTGAAATAATAGATCGTCCCAACGAAGAAGGGCACCCAGCCCGCAAAGGCATTGCCATACCAGAAGCCGTAAACTCCCAGATGGAAGCAGAGGCCCAGCAGCAACGCCAACCCTATCCGGACAATGACTCCATCCAACAGTGCCACAGCAAGGTTCAACCTGGAATTTCCAGACCCGTTAATCAGTGAAAGCATGGACGGCCGGATGATCGAGCCAATAAAGGAGACCACCGCCACGGGCACATAGGTCACCGCCATATCCAGCGCCTCCGGCTCGCTGAGGAAGATCCCAAAAACCGCCCGAGGCCAGCAGACCGTACACAGGATAAATACGCCGCTGGCAGCACCATTGATCGCCAGGAGCGTCAGGATCACTTCGGTGACTCTCTTGTATTTTTTTGCACCAATGCACTGTGCCACCATGGAGGACCCCGCTGTTGTAAAACCATGGACAATGGTGTTGTTGAACATCTCCAGTTTATGTCCCATTCCGGAGACTGCCGAGGCAATCACCCCATAGGAGTTGACCCAAGAGTTGACATACACCCTGGAAATACTGACAGCAGCGGATTGAATTGACATAGGGATCCCCAGTGAGATCAGTGGAAGCAATGTGTCTCTTGTAATTCGGAAACTTTTCGGTCTAAAGTCAAATAGGAACTCCGCCCGTCTCCGGTACAAGATCATCAAGGCACAGAGAAAGCTGACTGCCTGCCCGATCACGGTGGCCAAGGCTGCTCCAAACACCTCCATATCCCAGGACACCACAAATACAACATCCAGAATCGCGTTCAGGACGGAGGCGATTGCAATAAATAAAAACGGGTGTCTGGAATCCCCCATGCCGCGCAGAATGGCGCTGACCAGGTTATAACCGTAGATAAAGACCAATCCTATCATACAGGTAACAACGTAGTCCATCGTATAGTCCCAGGATTCTGCCGGCGTCTTGACCCATACAAGAATAGAGTTACGCAACAGCAGAAATATCACAGTCATAGCAATTGCGCACCCACCCAAGAAGGTAAAGAGTGTCCCAATCATTTTGGAAACCTTTTCGGGGTGGTTTGCACCGACATACTGTGAAATGATCACTTGTGCTGCATTGGAAAATCCCATTGCTACGAAGGTCAGCACCATCATCAGATCGCCGCCAATGGATACCGCTGACACACCTGCGCTTTCCAAACAGCGCCCCACAACCACCATATCTACCATATTATAGACCGCCTGAAGGACACCTGAGAGGGCAAGCGGCAGCGCAAAGAGCATCAGCTCTCTAGGTACGCTCCCCTCCGTGAGGTCCTTTATCAGCGTTTTTCTTTTCGAAGTTTTTTCCTTTTGCTCCTCCTGTCCTTCCATATCCTTTTCATCATCTCTTTCCTGTGCTACACTCCATTTGGAGGTGCACAAAATGTACTGCACCATACCCTTTGGACAACTTTACCTTTCATAATAGCAATCACGCCTCAATGAAGCGGCGGCCCAAACTACCGCTTCATTGAGGCATCTGTCATTCTGCTCGCCCCTTTTCTCAGCCTCTTATCATTCAGAGGCTGATCCCATGAGCCCTGTAATAGCGCTTGCACTCCTCCAAAGTACGACAGTTATATTCAAACTGGCCATAAAGTGCGTTTCGGTCTTGGTTGGGGATCTCCGGCATGATTACCGCCGTATCCGGGATCACTTCCAGCCACTTTGTAAGGTCGAGCCCGCTCTCACCCGGCCACAGGCGGTAACTGCGTCCCTCGGCAGCCAGTTCCCTGTGACCATCAGGGAACGTGATGTGTGGGACATCACACAGATGAAATTCCCCGAACAGCTCCGGAGGGCATGCGGCTATCTCTTCCGGTGTAACGCTGCTATAATACAGATGCATGATATCCAGAGTAATCCGGGCATTTGACCGCCCAACCATTTTCAAAAGGTCTTTAGCTTTCTGCAAATCGTCGCATATCCCCCAGGCAACAAACTCCAAATTGACGGTCAGTCCATACTCTCCGCAAACAGCGCACAGGTGGTCAAACCGCTCCACTGCCAGGTCCTGATTTGTGGTCCAGACGCTGGTCTGCACCCCTCCCAGCTCGTGTTTTCCCGCAAATTCAAAATAGTCTCGCAAATCATCCGGTTCTGGAGACATTCCCATGCCGTAAGGATGAACATTAGCCGGATCGTCAATGATACAATTTCCAATGCCGTCCAAAAACAGGCCTGTCTCATCCAAGGCGGTCTGCACCCGACTCCACAGGCCAGGTTCCGCAAGCAGCTCATGAAGCGGCCCTTTCCCTCCCCTGGGCAGGATCATGGCACCGCATCCGTCATATCCGGCCCGGTGGGCCATATAGATGCTCTCCCACAGATGCGGGGTCATAAACATACCTTTCCATAATTTTTTCATACCACCACATATCCTTTCACAAAAGGGTTTAGGTCGCCATCAAAATTCCACCGTTCATGTCCAAGCAGTCTCCGGTCAAATATCGGGACTCTTCACTGGCAAGATAGACCAGTGCCGCAGCCACTTCATCCAGATTTGCTACCGGCCGGTCCACGATCACAGATTGGCCGTTATAGAGGTCAGGTCCTTGGTATCCTGGCATACCCGGCACACCGCCCGGTGGCATCTTGAAGGGAATGGACCCTTTCTCTGCGATCCGCTCAAACTGCTTTGTATTCAGCGTTCCAGGGGCATATGCAGTCACATTGATTCCATAGGGTGCCAACTCCATAGCCAGAGCCCTGGTCAGGGCGGTACATGCGGCCTTTGAGCTGGCATAGGAGATCGCCACCATCCGGTTTCCCCGTCCGCCCAATGAAGTGAAGTTGATAATATGTCCGCCGTGCTGCTCTTTCATATAGGGCATTGCAGCCAGGGCGGCCCGGTATGCCCCTGTACAGGTCACATCCATCGCCCGGTCCCACTGCTCCGGCAGGATAGCGTCCACCCAGCCTGCTCCGTGAAAGCCAGCCAGGTTTAAAAGGATATCCACGCCTCCGAAGTGATTCACCGCAAACCTTATAGCTTCGTCCATGTCCGCCTGTTCCGTGCAGGCGCCAATAAATGTCACGACCCGGTCCTCACCATACTGATTTCTCAGTTCGGCGGTCCGTTCAAAATATTTTTCGTCAATATCCACCAGGACGACATTAGCCCCCTCCTCCAAAAATGTTTTGCAGGCCACGGAGCCGACGGAAGAGCCGCCTCCGATGAACACAGCTACCTTGTTGTTCAAACGATTCAAAATGTTCCCCTCCTTCCTCAAATCGCAAACCGGCCGCCATTGAGATCTATGATCTCGCCCGTATTCCAGAACACCGCAGGATCAGCCAGGTACATCACTGCATTGGCCACATCCGCTCCAGTTCCTTTCACTCCCAGCACAGGCCCCGCATTTTTCTCTACCGCAGGTTCGGCGTACTCTCCCTTGATTGGGCCCACAGCTACACCGTTTACGGTGATCCTATGCTTGCCAAAAACCGTAGCCATATTACGGATCAGTCCGCCAAGCCCCGCATGCGCGGCGGCACTCATCACATTCTCCCCCTTCACTCCAGTACGTCCGCAGATGCTCTCCACCACAACAACGCTTCCGCTCTCCTGCTCGATCATGGCGGGGACTGTGTATTTCAGAACAGTCTGCACACCTGTCATGATCTCATCAAAGTATCTATGCGCCTCATCCTCCGGTATCTCATTCCATACAAATGCGGGCGGCTGTGCGGCGAGGCAGGTTACCACAAGATCCGCTGCTCCAAACTCTGACAGAGCATCCCGTATTTTGACCTCCATCTCCGCTTCGTCATAGAAACGATCCACAGATACGATCTTGCAGGTATCAGACTCCACCATTCCCGCTGTCTCAGACTTGTCTGAGACGAGAAACACCACTTTGGCTCCCTCACCCTGCAGCATCCGTGCACATTCTATTCCAATAGAACCGCCAGACGTGGCGATCACCACAATTTTATTTTGAAATCTCATAAATTTTCCCCCCTCTATGGCTGCATGAACTGTCCGCCGTTGACATCCAGACAGTCTCCGGTCAAAAAGGCGGAATCGTCGCTGCTCATAAACACGATGACATGGGCGATCTCATCCAGGGTCGCGACCGGGCGGTCTGGCAGGAACGAGCCGCCTCTCGTGGCTCCTGGTCCTCCCTTCAACGCCCCCTTTGGAGGCTGCATGGGGATCGAGTCCTTTTCCGGGATGCGTTCAAAGGCGGAAGTGTCCAGTGAAGCAGGCGCCATACTGTTTACGGTAATGCCGTCGGCTGCCAATTCCAGAGCCAACGCCCTTGTGAGGCCGATGGCCGCCGCTTTGAACCCGGCATAGGTGACTGGTACGCCCCGGTTGGCCCGACCACCTATGGAGGCGAAATTCATGATCCGCCCATAGTGATGTTTCTTCATATAGGGATAGGCAGCGCGCACAGCCCGATAAATCCCCAGGCAGGTCACGTCCATGGCGATCCGCCACTGTTCCCTCAGGACCGTCGTAATGTCGCCGCCTCCGTGGAATCCGGCGTAGTTGCACAGGATGTCGATCCCGCCAAACTCCTGCTCTGCGAATGCCATCGCACGCTCCATATCTCCCTGGCAGGTGCACGCCCCGATAAAGGTGCGGATTCGCTCCGGGTATTCATCTCGCAGCTGTCTGCTACGGTCAAAATACTTCTCATCTACATCCACAAGGAGCACCTTTGCCCCTTCGTCCATAAAGTGCTTCAGCGCAATGGTGGCAACCGCAGAGCCGCCGCCCACAAAGACCGCCACTTTATCCTGTAACTTTTTCAAGACCACCCCTCCTATACCATGAAATATCCGCCGTTGAGGTCCAACGTCTCACCAGTGGTCCAAGAGGCCAGAGGCGCTGTGAGATATTCCACAGCCCCAGCCACATCGTTCAGCTGGCACAGCTCATGCCCTGGGAGGATACCCTGCGGCTCCGGCGTGCCGCCGGTCCGGTAAGAGCCGTCTTCCAATGCGGTAACCGCCACCGCGTTTCCAGTGATAAAATGCACTCCCATGGTACACCCGATATTGCGTGCCATCCCACACAGCGCCGCATTGGCGGCTGCGTAGACCGGTGCGACCCCGGGGATAGCTGTGCGCCCGGCAATACTGGAGACCAACACGATGCGCCCGTAGTTTTTTTCGATCATCATGGGCATCAGCGGCTGGATCGTATAGAGGCTCCCGTTGGTGATAGTCTTCATGACACGGTCATATTCCTCCTCATCCATGTCGTAGGCGGGCTTGGAGGGCACGGTGGTGACCGCGGTCACAACGATATCACAGGTTCCAAACTTCTCCTTCACCTGGTCCGCCGCCCGTTTCAGCTCCTCATGGTCCCGGAAGTCGCTGATCTGGATGGTGAGCAGTCTGGATCTCTCTTCTTCGCTGATCTGGTCAAATGGCCAGAGCCGGGCCTCCTCATCATAGTACAGCGCAACCTTTGCGCCCTGCTGTAAGTAGTTCAAAGCACAAGCAGCCCCTGCGTCAGAGCCGCAGGCAGCTACCACCGCTGTTTGATTCTCAAACCGCATAAATTACCTCCTGAAAATCCGGTGCCTGCCGGTATCTCGGAATCCATCCGGGACCTCGCTGCGATCCCGGATGGAATTCCGGCTATCGATTTCCCCCACTCAGGGGATCAGCGGGAACATATAGGGCGTGTAAATAGAGAAAATAATGGTCATCAGGATCGTGATGGGCAGGCCCATACGGACAAAGTCTTTGATCCGATATCCGCCTGCCTCATATCCCATCATCATGGCAGGAGTGGCGGTAGGGAGCATGAAGCAGTTGGAAGCACCCTCCTGTGCACTCATCATCATGGCCCGGCCGTCATAACCAAACTGTACTGCAATGACCGCCGCAAGGGTGCGGAACGCGCTACCCACGGCCAGGTTAGACATAAACTGGGTCAAGAGCATGCAGACGATGTACATGGAGACCATGATCGCGATGGGCGGCAGGTCCCCGGTCAGCTGGTGGAACACCTCTGCGATCAGCTGGTCCGCGCCGGTCTTGCTCAGCGCCGTGGCCAGAGGCAGCGTGCCTACCGTGATCCAGATTACGGGCGTCGTCATGGCGTCCCGGGATTCCTTGATACTCATGGCTCCGGAGGCGGTCAGGACAAAGGCGGCGATGGTGGCAGGGTACCATGTGCTCAACCCTGTCAGGGCGCAGGTGACGATACCCACCACACAGGCGATAAAGACAAACACCGTGAATTTCTCCTGCGCCGGAGTCATCGTTGTGGAGGATGCCTTGGCCTTGTTTTCCGCAACTGCCTGGTTCGCGGCGGCTCCCTCCACCTTGCTGGGGATGTTACCCAGATCCGGAGCCATTTTCAGCGTGACAAGGATGACAAAGGGAATCACGATGATCTCGATGGGGATCTTGTTAATCATCATGCTGAAGAACTCAAAGGTTCCGACACCGCCTAGATTTTCAAGGATCGTATTATACTGCAGATAGCCCGCCGCATTGCCGCCTGTGGGCAGGAAGCCAGGCCAGATGTGGGCCAGTACGCAGGCTGGGTAAATGAATTTGCTGATGGGGCGCTGCTGCTCCGCGCAGATGCCCACAATCATGGGAATGACGATGGTCAGGGTCGCGACGCCGTTAACGAAGTTGCCCAGGAACAAGATCGGAATCGCAATCCCGATCATGATTTTCAGGTCGGAGGCCCCTGGCTTGATCAGCACGCCGGTCATCTTGCCAAGCAGGGAGGTCTTGCCCACGGCGGCCCCCACTACGAACATGGATGCCATCATAATGACCGAGTTGTTCACCAGGCCGGACCATGCTTCCCCGAAGTCCAGGATCTGTGTGACCTCCAGAATAATAGGAATCGCCATGGCGGCCAGGTCTATCTTCACTTTATTACTCAGGATCAGGACGACGAATATTACAAAGGTTAAAAGGACGATACCGATTTGAACAGTCATAGTTCTGACACACTCCCATTCTTTCTCGATTTTCGGAAGGTACTCAGTGGGACAACTCTGACCTCTGTGTGTTTATCACCGCCTCGCACTTTGTCTCCTTGCACAAGTGAGCTCTAACATATGTTGGGTTTATTGTAGCGTTTCTACGAACGCACCACAAATACCGATAAATAATGGCCCATAAGCTGAGGTTATGGCGACTCAGCCTATGGGCCATTTTTGCTGCCTGGACCGCTTCCGGGCAAACTCGATGAATTTTCTCATGTTTTCATACCGCTCCGAGGATCTTTTCCATACCAGATAGAGCTGGATGGGACCGCCGCTCAGGAACACGGACGAGAGCTCCTGCTTGAGGCGGCAGCCGTGTATGATGCCGATATGGTCCACAAAGTCCCCGTTGAGCATCCCCACCGCGGCGTCGTTGCAGATCAGATTGGCGATTCCGGACAACTGGGGCAGGGTGGCTACATGGTTCAATACACAGCCCCTGCTGTCCATCGCCGCCCTGAGCCGTTCCAGTACCTCCCTGTGCCCGTCCCAAAAGGCGATGGGACAGCGGTCCAGCTCCGCCAGCCCGATCTCTCCCAGCTTGGCCAGCGGATTCATGGCATGACAGTAGAGCTTGACCTCCTCCATCTCTCCCAGTACGCAGTACCCGTATTTTTCCTGCCAGTCCGGAGGGAGCAGGCGCATAGTAGTAGCCAGAAAGTCAAATTGGTCCTCATCCAAAAACAGGGATGGGGTCACATTCCGCATCTCGTTGAACACCACTCTGGTCTCCGGGAAACACTGCTGAAAATCCCGGCACAGCTGGATCATCTCCGCCTCGCCGGAGTAGGGGCGAAAGCCCACCCGGACTGTGCTGCGGCCCTGGGCAATGGCCGGCAGGTCGTTCTGGAGCAGACGATACCGCCCCAGGACAGCCTCAACATGGGCTAAGAGCCGGGCTCCCTCCTCTGTGGGGGATACCCCCTTGGAGGTGCGCTCCAGCAGCTTCACTCCCACCTCCGCCTCCAGTTCTGAGAGGCGGGCGGAGAGTCCCGGCTGAGAGATCATTAGGATCTTTGCCGCCTTCGTAATATTGTGGTAACGGCAGACCGTGGAAAAATACTGCATTTGGTTCATAGTCATTGCAGATCCCTCCCTTAAGCTGTCCTCTGCTGCCCAGACAGGCTTGTACCCTATTTATGCTGCAATGATGGCCCATAGAACCGGATCATCCAGTTCCAGCAGGCGGAGCAGACCGGTTTCCCCTGAAATTCATAAACTTCCCGCATACCGTCCAGAAGATGCTGGACACCTCCTGTCCATATTTCCGCAGTATGATCCTGTCCCCATCCGCCAGAAATTCAATGGAACAGCCGGGGGATACTTCCATCTCCTGCCGCACCTGGATAGGGATACATACTCGGTGGTTGTCATCCAGCACTCGGATATAGACTTCCGCCCTCTCATCCTTCATTTCATTCTCCCCCTCTGCCCTTCGGGGCAGCGCCGCGCAGCCAGGAGGTGGGGATACTCACCACCTCCGGGGCGTTTTCCAGATTCAGTACCACATGCCTGTCTGCGCTGAGACAGCTGCCTGATGTCCGCTCCATACTCCCTCCGCAGAGTAGGACGTCCGCTATCTCCGCTACGGCCTGGCTCTCTCCATGGATTACCTGATGGAAGGCCGCCGCGTATCGCCGCTCCACATCTCCCCTGGGCGTGACCAGCTCCATCCACGTTTCCCCTCTGCCGTTCTGGGCCAGATACCGCAGCAAGGCAGGGAACACCGGGGCGCAGGTGGCCTCGTCCACCAGGAATCGGACGTTATGCCGGAAGCAGATCATTTGGAGCAACGCGAGAAAACGGTCGATCACTTCAAACACCACGTCCGGCCCCGCCTTCAGGTGCATCAATCCCACCACCAGGGGGAGGGCCCCCTCCCGGCGCATCATCTCATACCGGGCGATGAGCTGCTTCAGCAGGGCGACCCGGGTTTTGTACGCCATCTTGGACAAGGACGCTGTGGAGATACCGAGCTCTTCTGAAACCGCCCGGCGCTGCACACGGTCCCCGGCCTGGAAAACCAGCCGCTCTTCCCGCGGCAGGGCCCGGATGTGCTCTTTCAGATAGGCGGCGGTGTCCGGGTCGGTGACGTCCAGCACAGTCAGTCTCCTCCGGCGCCGGACGGAGGAGAGGATCTGCGCCTCTTCCCCCCGCAGCTCCAGGTACACATAGGAGATCAGGCAGTCGCACCGGCGTAGGATAGCCTGGAGCAGCCTGTGACGGCCCATATCGGGGCTGTTCTCCAGCACCGGGATACGGATGATCCGGTCAAAAACGCAGCAGGCCGCTGGTTCCTCCTGCCATTGGGCGCTGACCGCCAGAGTCAGGGTGACAATCCTGTCTGGATGCCGCCCCTTGACCCGCAGGGCGGCCGCCGCGCAGGCCCTCGGAAATTCACCAAACCACCCGGGGAAATACAGCTCCATTTCCCCGTGAGCGGCCAGGATCTCCTCCAGGGCCTCCTCAATCCGCTGCGTGACCTCATCATATATACGGAAGGGGTCGCCTAAGAAAGTGCAAACTTTCATTCTCACTCACTTCTTTTTATCTCCCTGTGCCCGTGCACGGGCATAGTGGGCAAATTTTATTGCTATCATGGATAAGTCAAATTCAATGGCATATCCTAAAGATAGCAAGGTAGTTCATTATGAAAGACGACTATTCTGAGATCATTGTCAACAGAATTCTATCACTGTGTAAGCAACGGGATATTTCTATATATCAACTGTCCATTATGAGTGGTGTGAGCCATTCGACGATTGATAATCTAGTCAACCGCAAGACATATAACCCGAAAATCAAAACGCTCCATAAAATTGCCTTGGCGTTTGGATTTACTCTGGCCGAATTGGTTGACTTTCCTGAGTTGAATGACTTTTCATTTGAAGACGAAGGTGATTCTTAAAAATTATGTAGTGTCCTGCACCTTGAGTTGAGTGTATCCTCTTAACGAGAGGATACACTTTTATATTTTCCCTTAGTATAACATACATTTTAATCTATTGGTACATTTTTTCAAGTACATATAGAAAATATACGAATTACTTACCTTGGGATATTCTTTAAACAATATAGTACTTATAGTACAAGCGAATTCCGTGCTAAAAATTTTAGACCAAAGAGGAAATAAATTGCCACCCCCACACAAAAGAAAGGACGATTGTTTTGGCTGACAAAGGACAAAACATGGAATTAAACCTTGAACTGGGCCAGCGGGTAAAAGAGCTGCGTGAAGCACTCAATTTATCTCGAAAAGACTTAGCTGAATTGCTTGATATTTCCGATTATTTTTTAGTTGAAATTGAACTTGGCAGACGGGGCGTTTCAAATGTAACTTTATGTAAGTTAGCGGATGCCCTATGTACCACAACGGATTATTTATTAAGGGGTATCCATGGGCCTTCCGATATTAAGTCGATAACCGCTCTTCTGGAATCTGTTGATGAGCCGTTGTTGCATAGTGCCGAGCGATTGTTAAAAGAGTATATCAATGGTATCCACTATATAAGAGCAAAAGAACGGGATATTTCTTATTTGGGACCGGAAATAAAGTAGGCCATGATTCAATATAGTTTCCCACCATGTAAACTGAGTGTATCCCTCTAATGGGATACACTTTTTGCATCCTATCAAGAGTTCTGTTGTCTTTTTTTATTATATCTCATTTGAGTATTATATTGCAGCTCTTTATAGTTTTATTTTATATCTTATTTGAAGGTCAAAATAGTTGTGGCCAGGAGGTGATATCTTTGGATACTATTCTTCGACTCCGTGAGCTTATGAACAGCCGTGGATGGTCCGAATACCGCCTAGCAAAAGAATCCAAATTGTCCATGTCTACAATTTCAAATATATTTCATCGCGGTTCCATACCTAGCATCCCTACCCTGGAAACTCTTTGCAACACTTTTGGAATCAGTCTGGGTCAATTCTTTTCAAAGGGAGTATCCTTCAAGTGGTCAAAACAGAAATTTGTCTGTGGTAAAATTATGGTCAAACGAAAAATCACCGCCAAATTGGCGGTGATTTTCCTTAAAAATGGTGGACCTAATCGGGATCGAACCGACGACCTTACGGATGCGAACCGTACGCTCTCCCAGCTGAGCTATAGGCCCATATTTAGTTATCTTATATAATTTGAAGCACTTTGCTTTGTTTTATATGCCGGTCTTCAAAAGAAACACGTTTTTATGACAGGCCGTTGATGGGACCATCCTGCCCTTCACAGCAGGGGGCAGCCTTTAGACAGGTTTTTATTATACCAGATTTATTAAAAATGTAAAGCCCTTACCGCAAATTTTTTTATCCTCTTTCCCATCCTGTTTTGGGGATGACTGGAATTCAAATTTATACCCCAGCATTTGTAAATTCCCAATGATTCCCTCCGCGGGAAGTTCTCATATAATTATTCAGTTTGTCCAATAGGCAAATTCCCGCTGTACGCTTATAATGAATATAAAACAATTCTGCCGTTTTCCTTTCCACATGCGGCCGGCGGATAGCTCTTCCCGCCGGGTAGAGGTGAACAACCATGCAGATCTTCTCCGGACAGTCAATTTCATCTGATGTCGTTTTCGGCCCTCTTCATTTCCTTACGCCCGCACCGCCGACGATATCTGCTCATTCTCCCCTCCCGCCAGAAGAGGAGTGGGAGCGCTTCTCCACGGCTCACCGCCAGGCAGTACTGGAGCTGGCCCAGCTCTATGACCAAGCTGTCCAGATGGTGGGGGAAAAGCTGGCCACCATTTTTGCCATCCACGCCATGCTCCTGGATGACCAAGACTATCAGGACACTGTCTACTCCATGATATTTTCCTGCGGCTGTACAGCTGAGCATGCCTCTAAGACTGCTATGGATCACCTGGTATCCCTCTTTGAGCAGATGGACAGCCCCTATATGCAGGCCCGCGCCTCTGATGTCCGGGCCATCTCCGATCGAATGCTCCGTATCCTCACCGGCCGCGGCACTGTGCCCCCCGTCTCTTTCTCTCCTTCTATCCTGGTGAGCACAGAATTTGCTCCCAGCCAGATCATCACCCTCGACCGCTCCTGTATTTTGGGCTTTATTGCTATGCGCGGCAGTGTACAGAGCCACGCCGCTGCCCTGTCCCGAGCCCTCTCCATCCCCGCCCTGGTGAAGCTCGATCTCTCAGCTTCCCTGGAAGGCCACACTGCCCTTCTAGATGGAGGAGCGCAGAAGCTGTATGTGGACCCTACCCCTGACATCCTCTCCCGTCTGGGCCCTCCTGATCCAAGCATCCGCCTCTCCACACCGAATCAGTTATAACAGAGCCTTCGGACCGCTCCGGTCGTCCGAAGGCTCTTCTTTGCAAAATAATATTTTTTTGCTGGGAACTTTTCTTAATTCCTGTCGTCCAAAAGAGTGTACAGAGGAACTTCCCTCAAAAATCTCAAATATCATAATAAGGAGAACCCAAATGAAACGAATCTTTACTCTGATCCTTGCCCTTTCTCTGCTGGCCCTCACCGCCTGCTCCGGCGGCGGCACCGGTGAGACAGACAGCTTGACCCCTGAGGAGCGCACCCAGCGCTTCGTCACTGCCATCACCGATGCCCGCAGCGAGGAGGACAACGAATACAACAGCATCCTCAGCTCCGCGGATGACGACACGGCGGATATGACTTTCCAGCTCCTAGGGGTCACCACCGAGGATATGGAGTCCTTTGCCATCAGCGTGTCACTGATGAACGTCAAGGCCTACGGCATTGCCGTCATCAAGCCCGCACAGGACAGCGAGGACACAGTGAAAGAGGGCCTTCAGGGCTTTATCGACCAGCAGCAGCAGAATTTCCAGATGTATCTGCCTGACCAGTATGAGGTCGCCAAGAACGCCCGCTTGGAGACGCTGGAGGACGGGACCGTGGTCATGGTGATGTGTGAGGACCAGGATACGGTCTTTGACTCCATCATTGATTCCCTTCAGGCCGGCTGACCCGCGCTCTTTTCTGCGGGCAAGCTTTCGACAAATTTTCTGCGGCCCCGCCGGAAGGCGGGGCCGCAGCTTTTGATCTGCTCTGGATCTCCCTCATGCCTCTTTTTTCTGTTGTAATATTCTCCAATCAGTGTTATATTAAAAGCGGATATACCAAACACTTTTCACAAGACGGGAGGTAAGAATATGAACGCGATCCAGCTTACATCGAGATTCAACCCCCAGCTTGAGGTGTCGGTCTTCCAGGGGCATTTTGCCACCCGGCACTCCCACAACAGCCACTACATCGACATCACCCGCATGAAGCACGAGTTCACCATGGCCCGGGAAGCTGCCATGACCCTGGCCCAGAACTACGCCTATGACAAGGGGGTGGACACCATCGTATGTCTGGACGGGAGCGAGGTCATCGGCGCGTTCCTCGCCCGCCACCTGGCCAAAAAGGAAGTCTTTTCCGTCAACAGCAACAAAAACATTAACGTAGTCACCCCGGAGTATGACTCCAACGGGCAGCTGATCTTCCGGGACAACCTGACCCCCATGATCGTGGGGCGGGAGGTGCTGATCCTGATCTCCACCGTCAACTCCGGCAAGAGCGCCCGGCGCACCCTGGAGTGTGTCCAGTATTACGGCGGCAAGGTCCAGGGCATTGCCGCCATCTTCAGCATGCTGGAACAGGTGGACGGCATCCCGGTGTACAGTCTTTTCTCCCCTGACGACATCGCCGGATATATCTCCAGCTCCCCCAAGGAGTGCCCCATGTGCCGGGCCGGCCAGAAGATCGATGCCCTGGCCAACAGTTTCGGCCTGTCCATGCTGTGACCCACGCTTGCTATCGTGCATCCCCCGGATGCACGATTTTTATACCTATTTATTCATTTTTCTTTGCATAATATTCATTTTTGGTGAAAGTAAACGGAATATTTTTTGTCGTTTCTGGATAATCATACGATTCAGCACTTGCTTTTTGCTTTAAACGGTGGTAGACTTCCCTTAACATTGAATGATGCGGAGCTGCGGCGGCCCTGATCCGGCCCCACGCCCGCCCATAATCGGGAGGAAATGAACTATGTCTCAAATCAAAAAAGTGGTACTGGCCTATTCCGGCGGCCTGGATACATCCATCATCATCCCCTGGCTGAAAGAGAATTACGGTGACCCCGAGATCATCGCTGTCTCCGGCGATGTGGGACAGGGGACCGAGCTGGACGGTCTGGAGGAGAAGGCCATCAAGACCGGCGCCTCCAAGCTGTACGTGGAGGACCTGACAGATGAGATGGTAGATGACGTCATCATCCCCTCCATGATGATGGGAGCCAAGTATGAGGACTATCTGCTGGGCACCGCCTTCGCCCGTCCCATCATCGCCAAGCGGCTGGTAGAGATCGCCAAGGCGGAGGGTGCCGACGCGATCTGCCACGGCTGCACCGGCAAGGGCAACGACCAGGTGCGCTTTGAGCTGGCCATCAAGCGCTTCGCCCCCGAGATGAAGATCATCGCCCCCTGGCGTGAGTGGGACATCAAGGGCCGCGACGAGGAGATCGACTATGCCGAGTCCCACAATGTGCCCCTGAAGATCAGCCGGGAGACCAACTACTCCAAGGACAAGAACCTGTGGCACCTGAGCCATGAGGGTCTGGACCTGGAAGACCCGGCCAACGAGCCCCAGTACGACAAGCCCGGCTTCCTGGAGATGGGCGTCTCCCCCGCCATGGCCCCCGACCAGGCCACCTATGTGACCCTGGATTTTGAGAAGGGCTGGCCTGTGGCCGTGGACGGCGAGAAGATGAAAGCCAGCGATATCATCCGCAAGCTGAACCAGCTGGGCGGCGAGAACGGCATCGGTCTGCTGGACATCGTGGAAAACCGGCTGGTGGGCATGAAGGACCGCGGCGTGTACGAGACCCCCGGCGGCACCATTCTCTACCGGGCCCACGAGGTGCTGGAGATGATCACCATTGATAAGGACACCAAGCACATGAAGCAGAAGCTGGCGGTGGACTTTGCCGACCTGGTGTACAACGGCAAGTGGTTCACCCCCCTGCGGGAGGCCCTCACCGCCTTCGCCGTGGACACCCAGAAGCATGTCACCGGACAGGTGAAGCTGAAGCTGTACAAGGGCAATATCATCACCGCCTCCGTCACCTCCCCCGAGAGCCTGTACTCCGAGAACCTAGTCACCTTCGAGGAGAGCGACTACAACCAGGACGATGCGACTGGCTTCATCAATCTGTGGGGCCTGCCCGATACCGTCCAGGCGCTGCGGGAGCAGGGAAAGCTGAAATAAATTTCAATTAGGAATTAGGAATGAGGAATAAACGGATTCGCCTGCGGCGAATGAAATTCAAGCCGTCTGGCTTCGCCGGACCCCTCAATTTCTAATTCCTAATTCCTCATTCCTAATTAAGGAGCGATTCAATATGAAACTTTGGGCCGGCCGGTTTCAGAAAGAGACCGACACCTTAGTAAACGACTTCAACTCCTCCATCGGGTTCGACGCCCGGCTGTATAAGCAGGACATCCAGGGCTCCATGGCGCACGCCGCCATGCTGGGCCGGCAGGGCATCATCGAGGAGCACGAGGCGGAGAAGATCATCAACGGTCTCAAGACCATCCTCTCCGAGATCGAAGGGGATGGTGTGGAGTTCTCCCTGGACAACGAGGACATCCACATGAACATCGAAGCCATGCTCACCCAGCGCATCGGCGATGCGGGCAAGCGTCTCCACACCGCCCGCAGCCGAAATGACCAGGTGGCGGTGGACACCCGTCTGTATGTGAAGGAGGAGATTCCCGTCCTTATCGGCAAGGTGCTGGATCTGGAGCGGGTCCTGGTGAAGAAGGCCAAGGCCCATCTGGACACCGTGATGCCCGGCTACACCCACCTCCAGCGGGCCCAGCCTACCACCTTCGCCCACTACATGATGGCCTACGCCAACATGTTCAAGCGGGACGTGACCCGGCTGGAGGACTGTCTGGAGCGGCTGGACGAGTGCCCCCTGGGCGCGGGCGCCCTGGCTACCTCCACCTATCCGGTGGACCGCTTCGCCACCGCCCAGGCCCTGGGCTTCAAAAAGCCCACCGACAACTCCATGGATTCCGTCTCTGACCGGGACTATGTGATCGAACTGCTCTCCGCCCTGTCCATCCTGATGATGCATCTGTCCCGGTTCTCCGAGGAGATCATCCTCTGGTGCTCCTGGGAGTTCAAGTTCGTGGACCTGGACGACGCCTACTCCACCGGCTCCTCCATCATGCCCCAGAAGAAGAACCCTGACGTGGCCGAGCTGGTCCGGGGCAAGACGGGCCGGGTGTACGGCGATCTGGTCACCCTGCTGACCATGATGAAGGGCCTGCCCCTGGCCTACAACAAGGACATGCAGGAGGACAAGGAGGCCCTGTTCGACGCCGTGGACACGGTGGAGCTGTGCCTGCCCGTCTTCGCCGCCATGGTGGACACCCTGACGGTGCGCCCCAAAAACATGGCCAAGGCGGCGGCCGGCGGCTTCATCAACGCCACCGACTGCGCCGACTACCTGGTCAAGAAGGGCCTGCCCTTCCGGGAGGCCTATATGATCGTGGGCCGTCTGGTCAACCTGTGCATCAAGACCGGGGACACCCTGGACACCTTGACCCTGAAGGACTTCCGGGCCATCTCCGGACTGTTTGACGAGGATGTGTACAAGGCCCTGGAGTTAAAGACCTGCGTCAACGGCCGGAGCGTCTACGGCGGTCCCGCCCGGGAGAGCGTGGAGAAGCAGATCTCCAATATCGAGGGATTCCTTGCGCAGCGGAGCTGACTTCTATTCCTCCCCCATTTCCTTTTGTGTTCCTGGCGGGGGCCTTTTTGTGCTCCCCTCTCCCGCGGGGCAGGACACACAGACGATCGGAACTTATCTTTCAAAAATCAGGTGGTCCTTATGAACAAACCCAAGATCTATATTGACGGCAAGGAGGGCACCACAGGCCTGCAGATCTATGAACGGCTGGGCGGCCGGGACGATCTGGAGCTGCTGCTCATTGACGAGGACAAGCGGAAGGACACCGAGGAGCGGCGCAAGTTCCTCAACGCCGCTGACCTGGTCTTTCTGTGCCTGCCCGACGCTGCCGCCGTGGAGGCGGTCTCCCTTATTGAGAACGGGAACACCAAGGTGATCGACGCCTCCACCGCCCACCGCACCGCCCCCGGCTGGGCCTACGGCTTTGCGGAGCTGTCCAAGCTCCACCGGGCGCAGATCTGCGAGAGCATGCGGGTCTCGAACCCCGGCTGCCACGCCACCGGGTTCATCAGCATTGTCTATCCCCTGGTGGGCATGGGCATCCTGCCCGCCGACACGCCTCTCAGCTGCTTCTCCCTCACCGGCTATTCCGGCGGCGGGAAGAAGATGATTGCCCAGTATGAGGCAGAGGGGCGGGAGGACCTTTTGAGCAGCCCCGCCATCTATGGCATCACCCAGAGCCACAAGCACCTGCCGGAGATGCAGGTCCGCTGCGGCCTCAGCTGTCCGCC
This sequence comes from Clostridium sp. DFI.5.61, assembly GCF_024462915.1. Lineage (NCBI taxonomy): Bacteria > Bacillati > Bacillota > Clostridia > Eubacteriales > Clostridiaceae > Clostridium > Clostridium sp. DFI.5.61. The sequence goes on along the minus strand of NZ_JANGBZ010000035.1, from coordinate 4,914 downwards.
GGTGTTCAGCCCCATTGTGGACGACTATTACAAGGGTATGGCCACCACCGTACCCCTGCACCTGTCTCAGCTGCGGGGTGTGAGCAGCCTCCACGACGTGTGGAAGGCCCTCTCCGACTACTACGCCGGGCAGAAGCTGGTCCGCGTGGCCCCTGAGGGAGCCGACGGCAAGCTCTATGGCGCGGGCAAGGCCGGGGACGATGACCTGACCCTCACCGTGGCGGGCAACGACGGCCAGCTGACGGTGACGGCCCTCTTCGACAATCTGGGCAAGGGTGCCAGCGGCGCCGCGGTGCAGAACATGAATCTGATGCTGGGCTTTGAGGAGACCGAAGGGCTGAGCCTGAGCTGAAATAGGCGGCCATTCTCCCTCTTTTTTCTGAAATTTCTGGTCCGGGACTTGACGAAAGCCCCGGACCGGCGGTTTAATGGAACTGAGAATTTCCCTTCCCCCTTCTGGGGCACTTTGCTGGAAAGGAAGTCTGTACAGCTATGAAACAGGTATCTGGCGGCGTCTGCGCCGCAAAGGGCTTCGTGGCCGCCGGCGTCCACTGCGGCGTCAAGGCCAGCAGCAGCCCGGATAAAAACGACCTCGCCCTGATCCTCTCTGAGAAGGAGTGTACCGCCGCTGCCACCTATACCCTCAACCGGGTGAAGGCGGCCCCCCTGTACGTCACCATGGACCACCTGGAGAACGGGGTAGCCTGGGGCGTGGTAGCAAACAGCGGCAACGCCAACGCCTGCTGTCCCATGAGCCACGAGAACGCCCAGGCCATGTGTCTGGCCGCCGCCCAGGCCACCGGCCGGGCCCCCGAGGATTTTGCCGTGGCCTCTACAGGCGTCATCGGCCAGACCATCAACATCACCGCCATCCAGGCCGGGATGCCCGCCCTGGCGGCCAAGCTGGGCCCGGAGGGCTCCGAGGATGCGGCCCGGGCCATCATGACCACCGACACGGTGAAGAAGGAGCTGGCCTTCTCCCTCACCCTGGGTGGAAAAGAGGTCACCCTGGGTGCCATCGCCAAGGGCTCCGGTATGATCCACCCCAACATGGGCACCATGCTCTGCTTCATCACCACCGACTGTGCCATCACCCACGAGATGCTGGAGGACGCTCTGCGGGAGGTAGTGGCCCGCACCTTCAACCGGGTAACGGTGGACGGGGACACCTCCACCAACGACATGTGTCTGGCCCTGGCCAACGGTATGGCCGGCAACCCCCTCATCGAGTGGAAGGACGAGGACTACTCCGCCTTCCTGGCCGCCCTGGAGGAGCTCTGCCGCCAGCTGGCCCGCTCCATTGCCGGGGACGGCGAGGGGGCCAGCAAGCTGGTCACCTGCAGGATGACCGGCGCCCGCAGTGAGGAGAGCGCCGAGCGCCTGGCCAAGGCGGTGGTCGGCTCCTCCCTGGTGAAGGCCGCCATGTTCGGTTCCGATGCTAACTGGGGGCGGGTGCTGTGCGCCATGGGCTACTCCAAGGCCCCCTTCCGCCCCGAGCATGTGGACGTCACCTTCCAGTCCCAGGCGGGTTCCGTCCCGGTCTGCCGGCAGGGGGACGGCCTGCCCTTTGACGAGGACGCCGCCAAGCGCATTCTCAGCGAGAAGGAAGTGGTCATCCTTGTGGACTTGCACGAGGGGGACGAGGCTGCCGAGTGCTGGGGCTGTGACCTCACCTATGACTACGTGAAGATCAATGGAGACTATCGCACCTGATCCCTGGCCCAGAGGGAAGGGAGGCACGGGGAGCGCCGCCATGTGCTCCGGCTCCTCCCTCCCCATATTTTACTGTTTGAGGGGGAATACGCATGTCCTTCAATGAAGTGGACCGCGCCCAGGTGCTGGCCGAGGCGCTGCCCTATATCCAGAAATATTATGGCAAGACCATTGTGGTCAAGTACGGCGGCAACGCCATGATCTCCGACGAGCTGCGGCAGGCCGTGATCTCCGACATCATCCTGCTCCACCTGGTGGGGCTGCGGGTGGTGGTTGTCCACGGCGGCGGACCTGAGATCAGCGAGATGCTGAAAAAGACGGGCAAGGAGTCCCGATTTGTGGACGGCCTGCGCTACACCGATGAGGAGACCATGGATGTGGTACAGCAGGTGCTGTGCGGCCGGGTGAACAAGAATCTGGTGGCCACCCTGAACCGCCTGGGCGGCCGGGCCCTGGGCCTGTGCGGCCTGGACGGCGCGCTGTTCCAGGCCCGTCTTCTGGACGAGAGATTCGGCCTGGTGGGGGAGATCACCAAGGTAGACCCCACCCCGGTCAACGACGCGCTGGACAACAACTACATCCCCGTAGTGTCCACCGTGGCCCTGGGGACGGATGCGGAGACCTCCTACAACATCAACGCCGACACGGCGGCCGCCAAGCTGGCGGTGGCACTGGGGGCGGAGAAGCTGATCCTGCTCACCGATGTGCGGGGGCTGCTGCGGGACCCGAAGGATGAGCGTACCCTGATCCCGGAGCTCCAGCTCTCCCAAGTCCCCGCCCTTGTCCGGGAGGGGGTCATCTCCGGCGGCATGATCCCCAAGGTGGACTGCTGCGTGGAGGCGGTCCGCTCTGGCGTCAAGTCCGCCATCATCCTGGACGGCCGCGTCCCCCATTCCATCCTCATCGAGCTGCTCTCCAACGAGGGCATCGGCACCATGCTGGTCAACTGAACCAGGAGCGCCGGAAGGAGAATCGTTATGACCTTTGAAGAGATCAAAGCACTGGACCATCAGTACGTGATGCAGTCCTACGGCCGCTTCGACGTGGCCGTAGACCACGGCAGGGGCGCCACCCTCTGGGACACCCAGGGCCGGGAATACATCGACTTCACCTCCGGCATCGGCGTGTGCTCCCTGGGCTACGCCGACGAGGGCTGGGTGAACGCCATCACCGAGCAGGCAGGCAAGCTGGGACACATCTCCAACCTGTTCTACGCTGAGCCCTATGTGAAGGCCGCGGAGAAGCTGTGCCGGAAAGCGGGCATGTCCAACGTGTTCTTCGCCAACTCCGGCGCGGAGAGCAACGAGGGCCTGATCAAGCTGGCCCGCAAGTACTCCTTTGACAAGTACGGCAAGGGACGGGGGACCATCATCACCCTCCACAAGTCCTTCCACGGCCGCACCATCACCACCCTCTCCGCCACTGGGCAGGACGTGTTCCACAACTATTTCTTCCCCTTTACCGAGGGCTTCCGCCACGCCGACGCCAACGACTTCGACAGCGTGGAAGCCATGGCCGGACACGATGTGTGCGCCGTCATGTTCGAGCTCATCCAGGGCGAGGGCGGCGTGCTCCCCCTGGACCGGGAGTTTGTGCAGAAGGTGGCCGACCTGTGCGCCAAGCGGGACTGGCTGCTCCTCATCGACGAGGTGCAGACCGGCGTGGGCCGCACCGGCTCTCTCTTTGCCTTCCAGCAGTACGGCATCCAGCCTGACGCAGTCTCCTTCGCCAAAGGCATCGCCGGCGGCCTGCCCTTCGGCGGCGTGATGGCGGGAGAGAAGTGCCGCAATGTCTTCACCACCGGCACCCACGGCACCACCTTCGGGGGCAACCCCATCTCCGCGGCCGCAGCCTGCTACGTGCTGGACCGGATGGACGACGCCATGTTCCAGTCCGTCCAGGAGAAGGGGGCATATCTCCGCAGCCGCATTGAGGCCCTGGACCTGCCATGCCTGGGCGCCACCCGGGGCATGGGCCTGATGATCGGCATCGACGTGAAGGGGGAGCGCACCAACAAGGAGCTGGCCGCCAAGCTGATCCAGAGCGGCCTGCTGGTCCTCACCGCCGGCCCCGGCCTGCGCCTGCTCCCCCCCCTGGTCATCACCCAGGAGGAGATGGACAAGGGCCTGGCCATCATGAAAGCAGCGCTTTCTTAACTTCAGCGCGGAGGGCAGGCCCGCTCCCTCTGTCATCCTCACTCTGAACATCGGGGGTTTTTATCATGCAGAAAGACTTACTCAAGCTGCTGGATCTGTCCAAGGAGGACATCATCAAGATCCTCAACACCGCTGACCAGCTGAAATACAGCCAGAAGCACGGTCTGGTCCACGACTATCTCCGGGGCAAGACTCTGGCCATGATTTTTGAGAAGAACTCCACCCGGACCAGGGTCTCCTTTGAGACTGGAATGTACCAGCTGGGCGGACACGCTCTGTTCCTGTCCGGCAAGGAGAGCCAGATCGGCCGGGGCGAGCCCATCGAGGACACCGCCCGGGTCCTGGCCCGCTACTGCGACGGCATCATGATCCGCACCTTCCATCAAGAGGAGGTGGAATCCCTGGCCAGTCACTCCCACATCCCCGTCATCAACGGCCTGACCGACTTCTGTCACCCCTGCCAGGTGCTGGCCGACCTGATGACCGTCCGGGAGCACAAGGCCACCCTGGAGGGATTGAAGCTGTGCTACATCGGGGATGGCAACAACATGGCCAACTCCCTCATCGTGGGCGGCCTGAAGTGCGGCATGGAGGTATCGGTGGCCTGCCCCGCCGGCTACGACCCTGACCCCCAGGTGCTCGCATTTGCCGCCAGCCAGCCGGACTTCAAATTCTCCCTGGTCCGCACCCCCCAGGAGGCGGCCGCCGGGGCCGACGTGGTCTTTACTGACGTGTGGGCCTCCATGGGCCAGGAGGAGGAGCGTGCCGTCCGGGCCGCCGCCTTTGCCGGCTATCAGGTCAACGACCGCCTTATGACCCTCACCAACCCGGGGTGTATGGTACAGCACTGCCTGCCCGCCCACCGTGGGGAGGAGATCACGGCGGAGGTCTTTGAGGCCCACGCCCAGGAGATCTTTGACGAGGCGGAAAACCGCCTCCACGCCCAGAAGGCCGTCATGTACCTGCTGATGTGCCCCGACGCCAAATAAATCAGACAGAGGGCCGCCCCGGGACAACGTTCCGGGGCGGCCCGCCTGTCGGAAAA